>JACCZZ010000331.1 GCA_013695715.1 Chitinophagales bacterium
TTATAAATTATTTCTTGAGGACATGAGAGATGATTTAGATGCGAAACATATAGATACTGATTTAAATGAGACTTATTAATATACTCCCTAACCACAACAACCTCCTTCTTGTTTTCACCCTTAATCGTGTTGCGTTTTATATTTTATTTACTATTCATGATGTATTCACTTTAGGCTTCCTCGTGAATATCTACTTTTTTTAAATCTCCTTTTGCCGGGCCATTTATTACTTTACCATCTGTTGTAAACCTGGATCCATGTAAAGGGCAATCAAATGATTTTTCATCATTATTCCATTGCAGAATTCCACCTAAATGGGGACAAACTGCGGTATGAGAATGTAAACAATTTTGATCATCGCGATACACTGCAATTTTTTTCAAACCGGAAGAAATAATTCCTCCTTCACCTGGTTTAAGCTCTGCTGCTTCTTTTATATCTCCTTTACTGATCCAATCAACAAGCTGGGCTGTCATGTTTCCTACTTCATGAATATAATCATCCGCTGTTTTCAGGGTGATACGTGAAGGACTATATAAATCTATCCAAGGATTGTCTTTACCTGAAATTATATCTGATAAGATCATTCCGCCAAGAGTCCCATGAGTCATACCATTTCCTGAATCTCCTGTAATAATGTAAATGTTATCATTGCCGGGATTTTTGCCTATAAATGCCATTGAATCGATAGGCTCCATTACCTGCCCTGACCATTTGTACACAATTTGCTCTATTGCAGGAAATCGTTTTTTAGTCCATTCAATTAGCCGCCCATACCTATCTTCTTCAGGTATATTTTCATCATCGGCCTGCCCTGTCTTGTGATCTTCACCACCTGAAATTAAAAGATCATATTGCTCATTGAATTCCTCCAGGCGCACATAATGATATGGTTGTGAAATCCACTTAGAATTATGATCTCCCGTGTCCCACCATAAGGAATAAGGTAATTGGCCTTTAAGAATTTTAGCTCCAATTACATAGGTGCGGTAAGGCCACTGCTTGGTATGCATAGTGAGCACGTCATTAACAGGTGTATTTGTAGCAACAACTACATGTTTAGCCACTACATCGTATCCATTAACCTTTGCTCCATTATTATTAATATCCCTCGCTTTGGACTGCGTATAGATATTTCCACCCATACGAACAATGGCATCAGCCAAGCCTTTTAAATATAGCATAATATGGAATTGTGCCTGGTCAGGGAACTTGATGCACCATCCATTTTCAGCAGCAATAGAAGGCACCTCCGGTAACATCTGGGTAAGTAAGCCAACTTGCTTTGTTGCTTCGTATTCCTTATCCAATGTTTCTTTGGTATCGCTGGGATGCAGAAACAAATAACCATCCACTCTTTTAAAATTACATTCTATTTTCTCCAATCGAACAGTTTTATTAATCCACTCAATTGCCGCCATGTGGCTATTTGCTGCAAGACCTGCTTTGTCCTTTCCAAAGATTTTTTCCAATTCAAAATAACGATCATCAAGAGCACAGGTAACATGCGCAGTTGTGCGTCCCGACTCTCCACTTCCAATAAAACCATCTTCAACTAATATTACCTTCCGCCCGGCCTGTGTAAGGCAGTATGCCGTTGTTAGACCCGCAATACCGCCACCAACAACCAATACATCAGTCTCCAAACTCTTTACAACCTTTGCAAAAATTATAGGTTCTGAAGATGCTATCCAATAAGAAAGATTTTCGCCGGATGTTATATTACTATTTATTGGTTCAGGATCAGATGTATTCATGTTTATAATTTAATGATTTTAGATTGATTATTGTCTGGAATAGCGCATCCTGAAAAAATAAGGATAATAGGAAAGAAAAATAGAATCCAATTATGACGGTGTTTTATAAAGTTATATCGCTTCATTGTTATTATTAAATGTTATTGAGTTGAAGTTTAAAGCCGCTGTATTAAATTAAAATGTCAATGTTTTATTTTAAGCTGGCACATACCTCACAGTTAAGCATTATGGCCACTATTTATTAGGGCTGTTATCTTTTAGTCACATTACCACGTGTTTCGATAGGCTCAGTATCAAGCCCCCGCAAGAATTCGATTATGTCTTCTCTTTGAGCTTTGTCATCAATATAGAATGGATGAGGAGATTTTTTGCCTCTTTTAGGGTTTAATAATTCATCAAGGCTTTTTACAGAAGCATTGTGTAAAAAAATATTTGTCCGTGCCAAATCCAGCAGCATTGGCAATGCATTTCCCCGTGGTTCACCATGGTCGCTTGCATCTACTACAACCATTTTGTCATCAAAGTCACCAGGCGAGTTGATGATGGGGCTTTGTTTCGGATCGCCACGTACGCCTGCTGGGCCTGGATTATAACCCGGCCAAACTGATTTAAGAGTAAGCAGCTTTGCATCAACCGGTTTACTTTGATCTACGTTGTGGCAACTGGTGCAGTTTGCCCTAAACAAAGCTCGTCCACGTTCTGCCATTTCCGCATTCACTTTGGCTCCTGCAGGTGCAGGCAAAGAGAATAAGTACGCAGTCATGTCCTTCAACTTTTGATCATCAACACGTCTGCCCACTGCATGATCGGGATTACCTGCATCGCCAACAAATTTTGCCTGCACAAACGGGTAACCCGTTACCCCGGTTTCCTGTAAAACCTGTTTATAGTTTTCATGGATTTTTACTCCTGCATCTCCCGCTCTTAAAAATAGAAATTGCCTGCCTTCCGGTGTAGCTATAGTGGTCATATCTAAATTAGAAGTGTACGAAGAATTGCTGATGTTTTCAAGCAGCGCATTCTGCCCGGAAGTACCGAAAGGTGCAGCAAGATCTTGCCGGAAAAGAGGAACGTTTTTAACAGGGTTACCAATACCATCCTGTGTTTCATCAAATGTGCCTACCGGGTAAAAAGCAGGATTAGTCAGGTATGCATCCACTTCAGCTTCAGTTGAAGTTGGTTCAAGACCTTTAGAAGCCCTGCCAATAGTTTTATCCCCGATAGTTAGTTGTAAATTGGCATAATAAGCTCTTGAGTTTTTAGCAGTTGCCAGCAGTTTACCAATGTTTAGTGAAATAGGCGCCGGACCATCAATGCGCCTGCCTGCGCTTCCGCCGCCGGGCATATTAAAAGCATACGCATCCGTTATTGTATGGCACAGTGCGCAACTCACGCCAACCATGTCGCCCTCCATAATGTTTATCTTCTTATCCTTGTTACTATCTTTTGGCACCATCCCTATTACCGCATTGCTGTTAATCAGCATTACTGTCGTTTTCGGGTCGTTCAGATGTGGTGCATTTTGCATTGAAAGGTCGGTTTTGAGTTCCGCTTCCAACGTCTTCCTCAAACCAGCATCAAGGGCTTCCATATCAAAGTGTAAACCCATTGCCAACATCTGCTTTGGAGTAACTTTTGCTTCCTCCATGCCCTGTTGCATACGCATCGCATTAAACCAAAAACCTTCGTTTCCAAAAGTCTCAAAACGAAAGACCTCCTTTCCACGGGCTGCATCGCCCAATGGTTGTGGTTCAGGTTTTTGCAACTCTGCGGGACCATCGCTGGCTGCCTGTATATTTTTAAAGGAACTGCATGAATTTATTAAAACAATGCTGAACAAGACAATGCAGATAGAAATGGTAAGACTTGTTTTACTCAATTTCCAATTACTGCTTACTGATAAATTGGAAGCTAATTGTCGGCGGGCATTTTGTAAAGACTTCATAAAAAGTATTTTTTGTAATTATTAATTCAGTTTTATTGAACACGCTTCGAATTATCCAACAGTTACGTTAGTTTGTAATTCGGCTTGCTTTATACAATATTGCATTTTCTAAAACTTATTCTAATACCTGTTTCCATAATCATCTCTAATCATCTCTGCCCTTTTTGGTATAATAGCTTTGATGATATTCTTAGGTTTTGAAAACAATCCGGCTTATATTATTTCTGTGCCAACCTCAGAGCGGGAAAGATAATAAAAAAGTAAGAGAGAGTTATCACGAAAGTATAACGATTGTAATACATTTAATTAGTTTCTCCGCAGAGTCGCCCCCTCTCGCGCTCGTTTGCGGTAAAGCATTTGAGCTGCGAACGAGTGCGCTTCCTTTATTTACCGGAAGGAGCTGCAAGGTATCAAATACCTAAAATATGCTTTAATCTTGCATGTCCTGTCTTGCTTATCGGCAGGCGTTTCCCTGATTTTGTTATTGCCACCTGATTATCTTTTTCATAGGGTTCAATGCGTGTGATCTGATCAACATTTACAATATATGAACGATGAATGCGTACATAATGTGAACCATCTAAGATTTGCTCAAAGTGGCTTAAGGTTTTATTTTTCAAGAACGAACCATCCTTTGTATAGATACTCACATAATCGTCCGCGGCCTCTAAAAACAAAATTTCATTTACAGGTATGATTTTAATCTTTCCAGCTGTTTTTACAACAATCCTTTCAGTCTGTGCAGGAGATTTTGATGCAGCCTGAAGTAAGGGTTGGATCGGTTCATCGCGAGAAAGCTTCTTTGACTGCGCGATCCATTGATGAATTGTTTTATGGAAACGTTCTTTGCTAAAAGGCTTTAGTAAATAATCTACTGCATGTGCTTCAAAAGCCTGAAGTGCGAACTGATCATATGCTGTTGTAAATATTACTGACGGAGGAGTTTCCACCAGCTCCAGCATTTCAAATCCGTTGATCTTAGGCATTTGAATATCTAGAAAGATAAGTTCAGGCTTATGACGGTGAATTGCCTTTAATCCCTCAAATCCATCGTTGCATTCTGCGACGATTTCAATTGTATTGTAAGGCTCAAGATATTCAACGATTATAGATCGGGCTAATGGTTCATCGTCTATGATTATAGTTTTAATCATATTACTGCGGAATTTTCAATACCGTAGTAAATATTCCATCTTCTGAAAGGGTCTGCAGCAGATCACTTCGCCCAAATAACAGTTGCAAACGGCGGTGTATACTGCTCAAACCAAATCCGGTTCCCTGAGGATGCAGTGCTGTTTCCGCATCAAAAGGATTTTGAACTTTTATAGTCAGCATATGATCTGAATCAGTGGCTGAAACTGATATAGTGATTGCTTCGGTAGTATCATACAATCCAAATTTAATTGCGTTTTCAACAATTGGTTGTACTAAAAGAGCTGGCAGCGTCATCTGAAGGGCGGTTTCACTTGAGACAATCTGGCTTGATAACCTGTGACCAAACCGAACCTTTTCAATTTCAAGATATAATTGTAAATGGTTTAATTCTTCAGAAAATAATATTCGTTCGTTCTCATTTTTATTCAAAATGCCTCTTAAGAAATCAGATAGCTGCTGAATCATCTGCCGTGCCTTTTGTGGCTGGCTGACAGCAAGAGCGCTGATGGAATTTAAACTGTTAAATATAAAATGCGGCTGTAGCTTTTGATGTAAACCATAAAGTTCTGCTTCCCTGGCAAGTTTTTCAGTCTCTGTTTTACGCCGCAGGCTTTCTTTCTGATCTTCTATTGCATACCATAAAACACTCGTTGTTGCAATAGAAGCTATAAAAATAAAACCTACAGCAAAACGAATAGGTAATGATTTTAAAAAGAAGGAGGTATAATCAGTTGTGAAAGCTGGCCATGCCATTATGATCAGGTTAAGCATAAATAACCAAAGCATTGTTATGCCAAGGCTGAATGCAAGCACATACCAAAATTGTTGTCGTTTTGGTAAATAATATTTTAAGTTATTACTAATTAGTAAACATCCAGCCCCCAGTAAACAGTTTGAAATAATACTATCCCAAATGGCAGTTTGAAGCTGAAGCTTAAGACTATGAAGTATTAGAACATGCACAATAATCCAGGTAATAAGACATGCAAGAAATGTCAAACGAAACCTATGAGTTGAAAGAAAAGATCTTGGCAATTAAGTATGAGCTCAGTTAAAATAATTGTACCATTCAGATCGCTCTTTGACTGAGGTGAAGTAAGTATGGTTCATATTATTCACAATCTTCACCTGTAAAGAATCTTATTTACCAAGACGAATTTATTAAGAGGGTTGCGATAAAAGGCGTAGAGATTTTTTATTTAAAGAAACAATATAAGCTTCAGCATCTTCTGGTTCATGAATTCTGGAAATTACTTCAATTCCATCTCGTAACTCCCTCAAAGGAAATATATCAGCCACTCCTATGAACTTCCACTCCACTGGCTCATTATTTCTGTTCAAAAAGACCTCATGCTCTTGTTCTCCAATTTGTCGTGCTTTCGCGCATGCATCCTCTGCATCAGTGCCAGTGATAAGTCGAAACTGCTCATCAAACTGAGGCTGATGTTTTCCGTTACCGCAAATAATTTGAAATACGATCTTAGCAAGATACCACTTCATAAAACATGTTTTAGAGAATTAATAACTGCGAATGTCAATGCCGCCAAATACTGAAGTTCCTTTTAAGATTAGTATCTTATCTGGATTTATGGTTACCGATTGAATATTGCGTTTATCGGCAATACCTCCAAAGACACTCACCAATTCAGATTTTATATCCCAATGAGGAGGTACTATGAGTTTGGTGCCTCCAAGCACCTGGGTTACATCGAGTACGATCCTTCCGTTGATGTCTGCCTGACTTAAATCAAGCTCAGTACCTCCAAAAATGCTCGTTACATCACCCCCTTTAAAATCTTTAGACAGGATTACTTTCCGCACCCCACCAAAGAATGAAACCGAATCTAAGTATTCATCTCTTGAATAGCCAGCATTACCATTTTCATGTTCTGCACCAACCACTGACTTTCTGTTTCCTACCCTGTTCGGATTAAATATTATCCATAAACCAATTACGATCAGAGCTATCGGAAAGGCATAATACCTCATGGGGAAAGCAGGAAAAAGATCACCCAGCAAAAAGATAGTTCCTATAAGCACGAGGATAAGCCAGGAGGGATTTCTAAAATTATGTTGCACGCCAATGATTAACCCAATTGCAATAAGTAAAGTCTGCCAGCTGAATATCCAGTGGGGGAGCGGCATGACCAACCTTTGAAAGATCAATATGCTTCCGATGGTTAGAAGCAGCAATCCTAGAAGAAAGCGTCCATTATTGTTCCTTTGGATTCTATTACTATTATTATCCATGATGTTTTTTTTAACAAAAATGGATCAAGGATCAGATGGCGCAAATAGCAATTAGGTGAATGAAGTTTATCTGCCGGTAAACCATCCTGTTTTGTCGGTAAAAATCAGGACTTCATATACGTGTTCATGTTAAGATTGAATAACCCTTGAATTGAGATTGAAATCCGAAACCATTTCAGAACTACGAGCGGGTTAGCAGAATTTGTTATCTGATTAATATAGCCTGCTTTGTTTCGGTAGCATCTGCTGTTTCGAATTGGATTAAGTAAAGCCCATTGCTTTCATTTTCAGGAATCCAGGTATGCTGATAAATTCCTTGTGAATATGTCCCGGTCATTAAAACCTGCACTAGCCTTCCTTGTAAATCATAGATTTTTAGAGAACAATCCCCCGAAACAGGCATTTCACAACGTATATAGAGTGCATCAAAAAATGGATTTGGATACAATATCAGGTTCGAATTGGTGAAATCCATAGAAGTACCCGTGTTTTCCCGTGCAATCTCGAGTTGAACGGAATCGCGGTAAACAGTTATTTGAGGAATAGTAATAAGACCACCGTTATAGGTAAAGGTTCCGGATTGAATAACAAGTCCCTTGTGAGTGACAGTCCATATCAAAGCATCCCCCACAGCAGGATTAAATTGTTGAAGGCGACGCGGCGTTATATCGGCATTACATGAGTTAGGAGCCTTATAAAGCTCTTCTGTATTTAAAATGAGATCTCTTAAGAAGAGGGTGGTTTTCCAATGAGTTGCGTCCTCCTCCGGGTCTGCTTTATAATCTAAAAATCCGTTAATAGAACCAAAAGGTGCCCCATCAGTGGCATGCCCATCTCCATAATCTTCATTGGCAGTACAATTGGCAAATGCAGGGTATGAAACATTTTTTTTATACCGGAAATAATCGAAATTGTTATCACCCCATGAACCACCTTCACCAGCATGATTTCTTCCATCATAAAAATAATATCCTCCGACGTAATTGCTGTTTACAGAGTCGTAATAAATCGGTTTTTCTGTCCATCCAATTAGTGTATCATTTTTCCCATTTACACTATAGATGACTGGAAAATCTTTTTCGCGGAATGTATGACACAGCCATTCTCCATTTAATAAATCATAAGTACGATATCCGAGATTAGTGATGAGGTTGCTGCTTACAGTTCCAAACCGGCGGTTACCCGTTTCACGGTTAGGCATGCCTTCATTTAAAGAGCAATACGGAATATAATCATGATCAAAAGCTAAATTAAAGCTGCCTGAGTTGAGCTTCACCGCTGCTATATTTTCAGGATAGGTCATAGCATAAAAATAAGCACCAATTGCGCCGAAGGATGTTCCTTCTAAGTATATTTTATTACTGTCAACAGGGAGGTTTCTTATTGCCCAGTTTAGAATATGAGTCAACCTTTGTTGCCCGAAATTGTAATTGATACCGGAGATTGGGGGTACCTCATTTTTCAAGTCATTGTAGATATCAAAATTTTCATTTGCTCCCCACCAGGTTGAGTTATTTCCACTCGGGAAATAATCCTCTGGGCTTATAGTTATCTCTGAATCACGTGGCGTAGCGATGTTTTCCAAAAAGTCGGATCCCCCGGGGTGAAATCGCATCTTCAAAGGAAAAAGCCCCATAGTTGTGACATTATTATAGACGGCAAAGTCCATAGCAATAAACCCGGCTTTATTCATGAGAGGTTGATCAATTGCATATTTCATGCTGGTAAACGTGGTGTAAATATCTACTTGAAGTTCGTTTATGATTCGGCTTTGCTGATATACTGGATAAGGGTCTTCTACAAACTCAGGAATAGGGTTCTCAAGTGAATTGATGCCTGGCACCACAGTAGTATTTTCATTTTCTTTTGCCATTGATGTTACTGCATAATAAAAATTTCCGTTAGATAAAGCGGTTGTTACAAATAAACCTGTATTAGCAGAGAGCGGCTGCGCACCAGAGTCAATAACGAGATAAACTTCAGTCTGGTCATGTCTTGACAGGTTATAATCTTTAGCAGAATTCCCGTTAGTATAACCTAAGTATTCAGATAATTCCAGATCACTTGCTGTGGTAATTGGCGTACTTGATCGGTATACGTTATAATATGTATTCGTATCAGGTACATTTTGCCAGGTAAGAAAGGTCTGTCCATGTTTATGAAAGCCGCTCAGATCAGATGCCGGTTTATGGGGCGGGTTATCACCTGAAAAATTTGTCAGAGTATGAACAATCCCATAGCTATTTGTATAAATCGTTGAGAGAAAAAAAACTAAAAAAAAGTGAACTGAAAGTTGACGAAACAAAGAATTTATCATGCGCTGAAATTGAAAAAATTGCTGCAAAGGTGCATTAAAGTATTTTTAGTTATTAAAAGGCAAGTCAGTTATATCAGGTTCTCATGTGAGGTCTTCCAGCTGCTTTATTAAGAATGAAAATATTACTGGTAAAGTATTCCATTCAAGAACCTGACAATTGATTTTTAATTTTACGACAATCAAACCTCTATGAATCAAAAAACATTCCTTTTCCTGGTGTTTATTTTTTTTAACTCATTCACCTTTAGTTCGCAAGCTCAAAAAGCTAAACAAAATTCACAATCGTTCTCAAAAAAATTCCAAGGAGGTTATGATCCCATACTTCTTCAGGGCTTGCGCTGGCGCAGCATTGGTCCTTGGCGGGGAGGTAGATCTTTAGCTGTTTGTGGAGTGATTGGGCAGCCTAATGTTTACTACTTCGGTGCAGTGGGAGGTGGTATCTGGAAAACATCTGATGGCGGACAAACCTGGGTTTGTGTTTCTGACTCTGCTTTTCATTCTTCTTCTGTAGGTGCAATTGCAGTGGCGCCCTCTGATGCCAACATTATTTATGCAGGAATGGGGGAAGCAGAGATGCGCGGGAATATTTCTTTCGGTGATGGAATGTATAAATCCATGAATGCGGGTAAGACATGGGAGCACATTGGTTTGGAAAAATCTTATGCCATTCAAAACATCATCGTTCATCCAAAAAATGCAAACCTCCTATATGCGTCCGGTATGGGTAAAATCTTTGGTTTAAATAAGGAGCGTGGTCTATACCGTTCTAAAGATGGAGGGACAAATTGGGAACTTATACTTTCTAAAAATGACAGCACGGGCTGCTATGATGTAAAGTTTGATCCAGTAAATCCAATGATTATTTATGCATCGCTCTGGCAGGCAAATCGCACCCCCTACGCTTTGAGCAGTGGTGGAAAAGGAAGCGGATTATATAAATCTATCGACGGGGGAGATCACTGGAAATTAATCTCTGAAAATCCTGGCTTACCTGTGGGACTTCTGGGCAAAATTACTACAGCTCCTGCTGCAAATGGAAACAGGATATATGCACTTGTTGAAAATGAGAATGGTGGCCTATTTAGGAGTGATGACGGTGGCGAACATTGGCAACAAATAAATACAGACAAGAATCTGCGCCAGCGACCCTGGTATTTTTCTCAAATATATGCGGATCCTAAAAATGCTGATGTTGTGATTGTGTTGAATGTAAGCGCATGGATCTCCCGCGATGGTGGTAAAACATTTTCACCTATACATAATAACCATGGCGACAATCATGACCTGTGGTGGAACCCGGATAATAGCAACAATTGGATACAGGCAGACGATGGCGGGGGGGAGATCACTTACGACGGAGGAAATTCATTTACAGAAGAGGATTTTCCGACAGCTCAATTTTATCATGTTACGCTTGATAATGATTTCCCTTATGGCATCTATGGCGCACAGCAGGATAATTCTTCAATTAAGATCAAAAACAGAACAGATAATTTCAGCATTGATGAAAATGACTGGTATCCTGTAGCAGGAGGTGAAGCCGGATATATTGTACCTGATCCTCTTGATGTTGATATTACTTATGGTGGCGAATACGATGGACAATTAAGTAAATATAATAAGAAGAACAATCAATACCAGGTAATCTCTGTATTTCCCGAAGCCTGGATAGGAAGTGGGGCAGAAAGCAAGCAGTACCGTTTTAACTGGACATTTCCGATATTAATTTCATCACACAATCCTAAAGAGCTTTTCGTAACATCGCAATATGTGCATCGAAGCTTTGATGGTGGCAATAGCTGGGAAACAATTTCTCCTGACCTCACCCGTCATGATCCGAAGACTATGAAACCAAGCGGTGGTCCTATAACTAAAGACAATACCGGTGCTGAAGTATATGCAGATGTTTTTGCCTTTGCCGAATCGTACATAAAGCAGGGAGTATTATGGGCAGGAAGTGATGATGGACTTATTCACGTTTCAAAAGATGATGGCAAGAGCTGGCAAAATGTAACAATATCCTCATCGCAGCTAAAGGATTTTGCGCTTATTTCAATTATAGAACCATCTCATTATGATGCAGCAACAGCCTATGTTGCAGCTACACGTTATAAAAGCGATGATATAAAACCTTATCTATTCAAAACAGATGATTATGGCAAAACCTGGAAGCTGATTGTTCAGGGCATTGCCAATACTGATTATACACGGTGCATTCGGGAAGATCCAAATAAAAAAGGATTGCTTTACGCAGGAACAGAAAAGGGAATTTATATTTCTTTTGATGATGGTGAACACTGGCAATCATTGCAATTGAATCTTCCTATAACACCAATTCACGACATGCAGATTCAAGAGCGTGAAAAAGATCTTGTAGTAGCAACCCATGGTCGTTCTTTCTGGATTCTTGATGACCTCACCCCACTTTATCAGTTGAACGACTCAATAAAAAGTACTTCAGTATATCTTTTTAAACCACGCGATGCTTATAAAACTGCTGGTGGAAGCTACTTTGAGCTAAGCATGCAAACGGGAGAAAATGCGCCTACAGGAGTAATGTTGCATTATTACTTGAAAAATAAACCTCAGAAGGAACTCAGATTACTAATTTCAACAGCAGGGGGTGATACAGTAATTACCTACTCCAGCATTAAAGATAAAAAGGGTGAACCAATAAAAATTTCGAAAGAATTTTATGAAGACCGGAAATTAAAACGACCTGGCATTCTGCCAGTGGATTCTGGTATGAATACCTTTGTGTGGGATCTTCGCTATCCTGATGCGACCCAGGTAGAGGGAACAAATGTGATGTGGGCTGGCAGCATTATTGGCCCACAGGCAATTCCTGGAAATTACGTGGTAAAAATGCTTATAGGAGATTCCCTGATCGGAGAACAGCCATTTACTATTGTTACTGATCCACGCTTACAGATAAGCGCAGCAGATTATGCTGCGCAGTTTAATTTGTTAATGAAGATCAATAAAAAACTTTCAGAAACTCATGAAGCCATTAATAAACTAAATAAATCCATAAAAGCGGTGAATGATTATGTAGGTGGTATTCAGGATACTGCCCTTGCGTCTGAATTCAAAAAATTTACCGTTCCCTTAATTGATTCACTCACTGCTGTAAAAGGTCAATTGTATCAATACAAAGCTTCAGCCCCTCAGGATGTACTGGCTAATCCAGTGATGCTAAATGATAAATTAGCAGGGGTAGGAAGTGCTGTTGCATCGGCAGATACAAAGCCCACAAATCAATCTTACACGGCCTTCGAAGATATTACTGCACGAATAGATGTCCAGTTAGGAAAGCTAAAGAAGATCTACGATGAGAAGATCCCTCAATTCAACCAGATGGTAGACGATGCAAAAATACCTGCAGTAAATCTG
>JACCZZ010000372.1 GCA_013695715.1 Chitinophagales bacterium
CAGTTTTATGCATTGCCTCAGTCCCCTCAAACATTCAAGCAGTTGCTGATGGTTGCCGGATATGATCGCTATTATCAAATTGTCCGCTGCTTTCGTGACGAAGATTTACGGCAGGATCGTCAGCCTGAATTTACTCAGATAGATTGCGAAATGGCTTTCGTAGAGCGCGAAGATGTGCTACAAATGTTTGAAGGCATGGTTAAATATGTGTTTAAAAAAGTGCGAAACATTGTCTTTGATGAATTTCCCAGAATGAGTTATGATGATGCAATGAGACGCTTTGGCAACGACAAGCCGGATATTCGTTTTGGGATGGAGATTATGGAGCTAAAAAACACCAAGGATCCATCTGTTTCAGATTTGGTTGCAGGAAAAAGCTTTGTTATATTCGATAATTCAGAATTTGTAGCTGGCATCTGTGCAAAAGGATGTGCTGACTTTTCGCGGAAGCAAATTGATGAACTCACTGAATTTGTGAAGCGGCCGCAGATAGGAGCCACCGGTCTTATTTATGTGAAGCATAGCAATGATGGTTCCATCAGATCATCCGTTGATAAGTTTTATAGTTCAGAAGATTTATTAAAAATATCAGAACATCTTAATAGTGAACCCGGAGACCTGATTTTAATTCTTGCAGGTGCAGCAGCGCGTACCCGAAAAGCTTTAAGTGAATTGAGGCTCGAAATGGGAAACCGGTTGGGATTACGAAAGAAGAGCGAATACGCACCACTATGGGTGGTTGATTTTCCTTTATATGAATGGGACGAAACAGAAAAACGCTGGAATGCGATGCATCACCCATTTACGTCATGGAGCAGGGACGATGATCATTTTTTGGATGTTGACCCTGGCAGGGTAAAGGCCAATGCCTATGACCTGGTAATTAATGGAGTTGAAATCGGTGGTGGTTCCATTCGCATCCATAAAAGAGATGATCAGGAGCGCATGTTTGCTGCCTTAGGTCTTTCAAAAGAAGAAGCTGAGAACAAATTTGGTTTCATTTTAAAAGCCTTTGAATTTGGAGCTCCTCCGCATGGAGGCATCGCATTTGGATTTGACCGCTTCTGTTCAATGACGATCTTAAATCAGGAAAACATACGCGACTTTATTGCCTTCCCGAAAAATAATATGGGCCGTGATGTAATGCTCGATGCACCATCATCGATTGATGCAAAGCAAAAGAAGGAACTGGGACTATAAAACGGCCCCCTTCTCCTTTGGAGAAGGGATGGGGATGAGGAATAGAAGTGGGCAAACTAAATTTATCATAATATATTTAATCTGCTTTCAATATTATGTCTTCATTTCAATACGATTTTGGTATGATTGGCCTCGGAGTTATGGGAAGCAATCTATTGCTCAACATGGCGGACTCAGGCTTCGCGGTAGCAGGCTATGATATTGACAAAAATAAATGTGCTGCCCTCGATGCATCAGCTTCACCAAAAAAAATCGTGAAGGGGTTTTTTGATTTGAATGAAATGATTGCCTCACTTCGCTTGCCGCGCAAGGTGATGATGCTGGTGCCTGCCGGAAAGCCTGTTGATGATGTGCTAAGCCGAATCGTGCCTCTGCTTGCTGCAGGTGACATTGTAATTGATGGCGGCAACTCTCATTATGTTGACACACTTCGAAGAGTAAATGCAATGCAGGAATTAGGAATACATTTCATGGGCATAGGTATTTCAGGTGGAGAAGAGGGAGCACGAAGCGGACCAAGCATTATGCCCGGCGGTGATCTTAAAGCATATGAAGCCGTGAAGCCAGTGCTCGAAGCAGTTGCGGCAAAAGTCAATGGAAAGCCATGTGTAGCATACCTTGGAATGGGTGCTGCCGGGCATTATGTAAAAATGGTGCACAATGGAATTGAATATGGCATCATGCAACTGATCAGCGAAACTTATTGGCTTCTGAAAAAAGGCGCTCAGTTGCCAAATGATCAGCTTCATGAGACTTTCAAAAAATGGAACGAGGGCTCAATGGAGTCTTTTCTGCTTGAAATAACAGCAAATATTTTTACACAAATAGATGACTTGGCTGGTGGCCTGCTGCTCGATGTAATCTCTGATATGGCAGGTTCAAAAGGAACAGGCAAATGGACGTCACAGGATGCGATGGACATAGCTGTTCCAATTCCTAATATTGACATAGCTGTTGCCATACGCAATCTTTCAGCTTATAAAAATGAAAGAGCTGATGCTGCACTTCTATATCAATCAGGTTCCTTCAAAGCTATTAATTCAGAAAATTTTATAGAGCAGAGTCGCGACGCCTTACATTTTGCAACCATAATCTGCTACGCACAGGGTTTGGCGCTATTGCACAAAGCTTCGGAAGAGCTGCACATGGAAATACCTGTTTCAGAGGTGATTCGTGTATGGCGTGGCGGCTGTATCATTCGCGCTGCCTTTCTTGACGATCTTGCTGAAGCCTTTCAAAAGAATTCTAATCTGTCAAACATTTTGCTTGATGCATCCATTGCCGAAAAAGTAAGATCGCTTGAAAAATCTATTCGTTCTTTGGTTGCAGAAGCAGCTTTGAGCGGGCTTCCTGTTCCCGGTCATATGGCAGCGCTCTCATATTTCGATGCATACAGAAGCGAGCATCTACCCACAAATCTTATTCAGGCTCAGCGAGATTATTTTGGAGCACATACTTATCAGCGAACAGATATGACAGGATCCTTTCATACGGAATGGAAGCAAACAAAACCATAACTAAGATGCAGAATACAAAACGTCCTGAGGCATCAGTGCTTTTTATTTTTGGTGGCAGCGGTGACCTGAATTTCCGTAAGCTTTCACCGGCATTATATAATTTATTTCTTGATGACCTAATGCCAGAGAAGTTCGCCATCGTAGGACTTGCCCGGGGGGAATTTACCAATGTTGCATATAAAAAGCATCTTTTAGAGGGAGTAAAAAAATTTTCAAGACGCAAGAAAGACCTGAACACAAAGTGGAAGGTATTTGCTGAAAATATCTCTTATTCCCAGCTTGAAGCTACAGACAAGCAGGCTTATAAAAAGATCACTGAAATTGTTGAACAGAAAGAGAAAGAATGGAAAACTCATCCGCAGGTGATTTTTTATATGGCCGTTGCACCACAACTTGTTCCCACAATTGCTGAACAGCTTGGGAAGCTCAGCATCTGCGCAGATCCAAAATGCACACGTATTGTAGTTGAGAAGCCCTTTGGCCACGACCTAGAAAGCGCCCATAAATTAAATGCGCTTCTTCTAAAGATTTTTGCAGAGGAACAGATATATAGAATCGATCATTATTTGGGAAAAGAAACCGTACAAAATATACTGGCGCTTCGTTATGCAAACACCTTATTTGATCCTATATGGAACCGGCATTATATTGATCATGTACAGATTACTGCCACGGA
>JACCZZ010000032.1 GCA_013695715.1 Chitinophagales bacterium
TCTGTGACCATCACAATTAATTCTCACACATACTTTCCTAAATCTTTTAAAATAATTTCCGGGAAAACCAGGTGGATGGTATTTATCTTTAAAACAAAGCCGGTTAAGAGATTATTTTGTATTTTAAATTATACTTGATATCTATCCTCCGAATGTTGCGATAAAAAACACTACAAAAATTTAAAATCTTAAAAACCGAATGAAGCTTTTCCCCGGAAAAAATACCAAGAAAGATTTCTTTGAATTACTTCCACAGGCTATTGCCGGATTGAAGAAAAATATCATAGAACCTTTTTTTGGAGACAATGAAAATGACAAATATGCCGATGAAAGCCCGCCGCTGAGATCAGAAATATTTACTCAAGACAAATTAGAACAATATGCAGTTACCCTTGCCAGGAGGCATGTGCTCATATATAAACAAACATCAGAACAATTATTAAAACGCCTTGCAGAAAATGAGAATATACTGCTGGAAGTTTATTCTTTATTATCTGATACTTTAAAACAAAATGATAGAATTCCTCCTGCTGCGGAATGGCTTCTCGATAATTTTTATCTGATTGAAGAACAGATTTATACCGGCAAAAAACATTTGCCTAAGGGGTATAGTAAAGCGCTCCCAAGATTATTAAAAGGAGAATCAGCGGATTTGCCCCGTGTTTATGATATGGCTGTTGAAATTATTTCGCATAGCGATGGACACGTTGACCTCTCCGGTCTTACAGGATTTGTAAAAGCATACCAAACTGTTAGTTATTTAAAACTGGGTGAACTATGGGCCATACCAATTATGCTCCGGCTTGCTTTAATAGAAAATTTAAGACGACTCTCCATTCTTATAGCTGAAGAAATAAACAATAAATCGCTGGCTAACCGCTGGGCAGACGAAATGATAGCTATTGCTGAAAAAGATCCCAAGAACCTTGTATTGGTAATAGCAGATATGGCAAGATCAGAGCCTCCCATGGTAAGCACATTCGTAGCTGAATTTACCAGGAGATTGCTGGAAAAAGGTAGTTCATTATCACTACCACTTAATTGGATGGAACAAAGACTTTCAGAATTGGGGTTAACCGGCAATGAACTGATTCAGCTTGATAACCGGAATCAGGCTGCTATACAGGTATCAATAAGTAACAACATCAATAGCTTTCGTTTTTTAAGTACTACCAACTGGAAAGATTTTGTTGAAGACACGAGTATTGTTGAAGAAACCCTTCGTCGTGATATAAATGGCATTTATGGTAAAATGGATTTTTATACCCGTGATCAATACAGGCATGCCATAGAAAAAATTGCCATGTTCAGTAAATTACCCGAAAGGGCAATTGCTGAAATGGTCATTCATGCTGCAAAAGAGAATGATGCGGTAAATAATGATCCAAGGCTTTCGCATGTAGGTTATTACCTCATCGGTAAGGGCTATGTAGCTACTGCAAGAGCTGCTAACGCCCGGACTACAGTTTTTGAAAGAAGCAGAAGAATTACAAACACACACCCTTTGCTTATTTACCTGGGGGGCATCAGCATACTCACCTTTCTTCTTTGCTGGTTGCTCATTGAAGTAGCTTCAAAAGAATTGCTGCCCATCGGCATCATGATAGTAGTGTGTCTTGTAGCGTTGACGACAACCACACGGCTTGCTGTTTCCCTCGTGAATTGGCTGAGTACAATTTTAGTCAGGCCAAGCCTTCTGCCAAGGATGGATTATTCTAAGGGCATACCTGACGAAGCAAAATCAATGGTTGTGATTCCAACACTGATAACTAGTGTGTCCTCCATTGATCACCTGATAGAAGGATTAGAAGTTCGTTTTCTTGCCAACAGGGATGTGAATCTTTATTTTGCCTTGTTGACAGATTTTAAAGATGCCCTAACAGAACATTTACCCGAAGATGAATTGCTCCTGGTGACTTTAAAAAACCGGATCATAGAACTTAATAAAAAATACCAGCGAACAACCAATGATACTTTTTTCCTCTTTCACAGACCACGCAGGTGGAATAATTATGATAAAATATGGATGGGGTATGAAAGAAAACGGGGAAAGCTGGGAGAATTAAATGCCTTGTTGCGTGGCAATGGCAACAGTTATTTTTCGGAGATCGTTGGAGATATCTCACTCTTCACCGGTATAAAATATATTATTACACTTGATACTGATACACAACTACCAAGGGATACTGCCTGGAAGATGGTTGGAACGATGGCACACCCAATAAATCGGCCTGTATACAGTGAGAAGAAAAAACGGGTTATTGAAGGATACACTATACTTCAACCCAGAGTATCAAATAGTTTACCCGCATTCAATAGTTCATTGTATGCAAGCTTGCATAACAATGATACCGGCACGGACCCTTACACCAAAGCTACTTCAGATGTTTACCAAGACCTGTTCTTTGAAGGTTCGTTCATCGGTAAAGGAATTTATGATATAGATGCTTTTGAGTTAGCCCTGAAGGACAGGTTTCCTGAAAATCGCATATTAAGTCATGATCTGCTGGAAGGTTGCTATGCCCGGTCAGGTTTGATCACAGATGTACAGCTTTATGAAGAATATCCGTTGCGGTATGATACAGATATGCAGCGTCGTCACCGTTGGATAAGGGGTGATTGGCAAATAGCGAGGTGGATATTGCCTTTTGTTCCAGGGCACGACAGGAAGTTTCATAAGAACCCACTTTCTTTATTGTCGCGATGGAAAATTTTTGATAATGTCCGCCGCAGTCTGATACCGTTGTGCCTATTGTTATTATTATTATTTGGGTGGACCATGTCATCTGCTGCATGGTTCTGGACCATGGCTGTAACCATCATCATCGTTTTGCCATCCTTTGTCAACTTTTTCTGGGAACTTTACAGGAAACCGGCTGAAGTTATTTTTATACAGCACCTTGCATATACAGGTCGCTCTGCTCTAAATAATTTTATTCAGCAGTTGCTTGAACTTACATTCCTGCCTTACGAAGTTTATTCAAATCTTGATGCGATTCTACGCACAATCTGGAGGATGTTCATCTCTCACAAAAACCTACTTCAATGGAATCCATATAACCGTAATCCAAACAAGCAAAACAGTATTTTAAAATCATATAGTACTATGTGGATTGAGCCGGTGTTTGCAATCCTGGTTTATGTTTTTTTAATCTTTTACAATCCCAATGTTATTCTCATTGCAATCCCTTTTCTCATTTTCTGGATGGCTGCACCTTTAATCGCTTTTGCCATAAACAGGCCATTGTCTCCCGATAAAACAGCTATATCCGAAAAACAAACTATCTACCTGCGTACATTAGCCCGGAAAATATGGGGCTTTTTTGAAAAATTTGTAACAGCAGAAGATAATTGGTTGCCTCCCGATAATTACCAGGAAGAACCGGTTGAAAGAATTGCCCATCGTACCTCTCCCACCAATATCGGTTTATCATTATTATCCAATCTTACTGCATACGATTTTGGCTACATAACGATGGTACAATTTATAGAACGTACAAGCAATACCATCAACACCATGCAGAGAATGGAACGATATAGGGGACATTTGTATAACTGGTATGATACCATTTCTTTGGTGCCCTTATTTCCAAAATATATTTCTTCTGTAGATAGTGGAAACCTGGCAGCACATCTTATTACTTTAAAGCAGGGCCTGCTGTCTCTTTCTGATAATAAAATAGTAACGGAAAGTTTTTTTAAAGGATTATCTGATACAATTAGTGTGCTGATAGAATATACCAATGAAAATGAACTGTTGATAAAATTCCGGGAAGAGCTTGATGAAAATTACCACGAGAAAATAAATACGTTGGGAGAAACAAAAAATTATATAGAACAACTTGAATCATCTTTTACAAAGATTCTTACCGCAATGCAACCATCCTCTAATGAGCAAAAGGATATTTGGGCACAAAAAGTATTGCAACATTTTACTGAACAGAAAAATCATATTAACGCACTGTCTCCCTGGTTGCTATTTTTAAAAGTGCCTTTAAAATTCGAAGCACTTTTTCACGAACTACCATCTGTTCCAACTTTAAAAACAATTGCATTAATAGAACAGGATTTCTTGCAAAAAATTTTCAGTTATTCAGCACAGGGTAGTAGCGATGAGGAAAATGAATGGCTTATCAGTTTCAGGGCAGCCATTTCGGAAGCATCCAGGCGCGCAATGGAATTGATTCTGACCATTGAGCAACTTGCTGCAAAATGTATGAATCTTTCGGACATTGATTACGATTTCCTGTTTGATAAGTCACAGAATTTATTATCTATTGGTTACAATGTAGAACAGCGCAGAAGTGACAGTGGCTATTATGACCTGCTTGCTTCAGAAGCGCGGCTGACAACAT
>JACCZZ010000042.1 GCA_013695715.1 Chitinophagales bacterium
CAGACTCTGTGCAAAATCGAATGGTGCGGTTAGATATTGAGCAGAGCGATAATGACTCGATGTACCTGGTTGCCATACACACCTCCCGGGGCAAAAGCTATGAACATGCGAAGGACCTTGCTGCAGAAATAAATTATAGCTACTCTGTAACCGACTCAGTGATGGTGTTGCCTAATTATTTCAACCTCAGCACTGCATCTAAATATCGCGGGCAAAATGTTAAGCTGATCTTAAAGCTTCCTACAGGTAAAAGTGTGACACTTGATAAATCTCTTCGTGACATGCTCGATAATGTGGACAATGTATCTGATACATGGGATTGGGATATGCTGGGACATAAGTGGCAAATGACTAGTGAGGGGTTGGAATGCCAGAATTGTCCTGAAGAGAAGAAACGTAAAAAATTTCGAAGAGAGAACACTGTAAACATTGATACAAATGGAATTCACATTCAATCAGGAACATCGTCAGACTATTGATTTTAATCGGTTATTACAACACTGACCATAGGCAAACGGTGACAACACCGACCATAGTTAAAACACCAACCTTAAGAAACCCAAACCAATCATATAATTAATTAACAAACTCAAAAACCACATACCATGAAAAAGACATCATTAGTATTCGCAACATTAGTTACTTTTTGCTATGCAGGCTTTGCCGATTCCATTCATTCTCCGGAAAGTTGTTGCCCGTCGTCAACGGAAGCCACTTCTCTTGATAATCAAAAACGACAGATGCAATTAGATCAAATTCAACATGAGAGCGAAGAAATTGCAGGAAGCAATTCACTTTTCATTAATAAGACGTTGCAAAAGGCAATCTCTGGCAAAATAGAGGCTTTTGCTTCTATGGATTCAATACAAAGATCTTCAGAAAATATTTCTGTGAGTGACATGTCAGAAATGGTTGCACAGCATTTAAGCAAAGATTCCGGGGAAGCTCATAAATAATTTCACCTCAATTAATAATTATGTTTATGAAAACTCTAATTCACATATCGCTTCTTCTGCTTCTTACTACCGGCACCCTCGTGGCTCAGGATAAAGGCAGAAATAAAATTCCTTTAGATGCTGAAGTGTTTTCCTTTGATGTACAATCTGAAGTAACCATGTTTGATAAGATTCAGAAGGAAACGGAAAGTATTTCAGCAATTAAACCCCTGGTCTACATTGCTTCCATTATAGAATCAAGGGTGAATTTGAAGCAAGCGGAAAAGCAAGCCATAGCCGCAAGCATTCTTAAAAATACCAAAAGGTAGTTATGCATATATAAATTGAACTCCAGGAGGATCTCATTCAAATTTCTAAGAACTAGTTTTAAATTATGAGAGATTGCTCCCTATCGATCTAATTTCTGATATAAATAATTTCTGTAACTTTTCGACGGGTTAAACCGTCATCTAATAAATGAAAATTATGAAATCTCTCAAAATTTTTCTGATTATTCTGGTACTCATTGTAAATGGTTCTTTAGTGAACCGCTCCATTGCAACTGATAAAGCCTCTAATTGTATTAGTTACCGCGTAAGAACGGTTCCGGGTTCTTCTGACCAGAAGAAGAAAGATCCTCAGCAATCCACAACTCCTAAATTGAAATCTATTCCGGAAAACAACACCCATCCTTTGTTTTGCAGTGAGACAACCACTCTGAAATCAAAACTTGATGTAGTGAACGGAGGCATCCCCAAATAGTGATCAACCTTAAAGTATCTCAGTCTAAGAATAGAACAACCAGTGATAAACCACCAGGTTGTCCAGATGGGGGGCTCAATAGTAAACCTGTAAAACTGAATGGGTGCATCATTAAAATTATGATGTATGGTTGACTGAATCTTGAAAGTATAAGTGCCAGGGGCAATTCAGGATAGCTGGCACGTTTATCTTTACTAACGATCCAGTCGAGATCATGGCCTTCGAGAATATACCGGTAACGAATCTGATCTGGATTTGAATACCAATAAGCCTGAAAATCAAACGTAAGGTGATTTTGCTTGTAGTTGAAATGATCTACAGTTCAAAATCTACCGG
>JACCZZ010000060.1 GCA_013695715.1 Chitinophagales bacterium
TACAGATTGGTACCACCGTGAATGTACAGATGGATATATTTGGTGATCTCGGTGCAGAGGATGACAATGACTTTCTGGATCTATTTAAATTGAAATTACTGGGATTAAATGATTTCCCATTTGAAAACGGATGGATCAGCAACTGGTTTAAGGAAGAAAAAAAAACTCTAAATGATCTTCCTATGGTAAAAGGAATTTCTGTAAATACCGTATCAGGAAATGAGCATACTATATCGCGGATAATAAAAAATTATGATCCTGATATTGAATCGATGGAGGGTGCAGCTTTCTTTTATTGCTGCAGGAAGCAGAGTGTTCCTTGTCTGCAGATCAGAGCTGTATCTAACTATGTAGAAAAGCGTGATAAATCGAAGTGGAACAACAATGTCGCGATAGCAAGTCTGAATGATACGGCTATTAAGTTGATTGGAGAATTATTACAGGAACAGATGGATTCATCTAAATAAATCAAATTCCAAACTGTTTAATGAATCGCATAGATTGCTCCATTCAATGAACAATCTGAATTCGCAATCATAAATTCCATTTGACTTCACGTTGTCAATGAAGAATTAGATAATAAAAATATAGCATCGTCAGAATGCCCATCAGCATAACGATTTTGATGACTCCACTCACAAGAGAAAATTGCTTTTGCGAATCAGCCCTGTTCAGCAGGTAAAGAGTGATACAGAGTGGCACTTCCAGCGTAGTAAAAAGATGCAAAACAGAAATGTAGTCGCCGCTTGATGCCTGTCTGAACTGCAGATATAGAAGAAAGCAGATTATAAATCCAATTATAACTGAAACTACAACCTTAGTAGGTTTAACCCCGATGATAACAGGCAGCGTTTTACAACCAAACTCAGCATCTCCCTTCAGGTCTTCCATATCCTTGACTAATTCACGCGCTAATGAAATTAAAAAAGCAAACATAAAATAGAAAAAGACGAGGATGAAGATGGTATAAGCGGCGGCATTGACATTAGCATTAGAGGGTTGAAATAATTCACGTTCGTAGAGAGCAACTACAGGTATAATAAACGCTGATAGAAAAGAGACCACAATATTTCCAACGAGCATTTGTGCTTTCTTATGTCCCGTGGAATAGAACCATAGCAAACCTGCAACGATGGGATGAATGAGGCCAAGCTTCATATTTCCTGATTTCCAGGCAACATAAAAACCTAAGAAAACCCCTGCACCGGTCATAATCTGATGCAGCAGTATTGCAGTTCGCCGCTTGATGGTTCGGTCAATAAAAATTCGGCCGGGTTTATTAATTGCATCAATCTTCACATCAAAATAATCATTGATTATATATCCCGCTGCTGCAATTAGAACCGTTGAAAGCACTAATAGAAAAAAATTGAGGTGATCAAGGGTAGGAACTACTCCAGCCTGTGCCAGTATTGGTTTAATGATGGTATATTGAACGAGGTATTGAGTTAACGCAATATAAAAAAGGTTAATACTTCGAATGAGCCGGATAAAAGATAAAATATTTTTAAATAAAACGGGCTGCTGCAAGAGATTGTGAAAAAAGGATGTTTTAAAATATTATACTATATTTAGCTTGAATTGCGTACAAAGTAAATACAATTCTCCTGTACCGCATTGAAGATATAGCATCAATATGAAAGACATATTCTAGGCAAGTTGAGTCTTTACCCTAATCCAGATATTCTATAATTAAGTTTAAAAAAACTCACTCACCATTTACTTTGAAGTTTCATCACTTTTTCAAGAATATCCCTTACGCAGCCCTTGCCTCCCGCTTCAGATGAAACATACCTGGAAATATTTATCACCTCAGATGCAGCATCCGACGGGCAGCATGGGATGCCGCATAACTGCATCACCTCAAGGTCTGGTATGTCGTCTCCAATATAAATTGTTGTCGCAAGGTTTATCCTGAGAGCATCTGCAATCTGAACCAGTGCCTCAACTTTGTTAGCTACGCCAACGGCAATATTCATGATTCCTAACCTATTTAGCCTTCGGACAACTCCCTCAGATCTTCCGCCCGAAATGACTACTATTTGAAATCCTCTTTTTACTGCTAATTGAAGCGCAAAGCCATCGCGGATATTCATCATCCTTAGCTCATCACCATGGTCAGTTACCAGAACTGATCCATCTGTTAATACCCCATCAACATCCATCACAAAGGCTGTTGCAGCATTAAACAATTTGAAATAGTGCGACTCAGGTTCCATCTTAGTCATGCTTCATTCCCGATTTTCCATTGCTGAATATCTTCTGTCAATGCACTGTATATCTCAGCAAACTGATGGTCATCTTTAAGGAAATCTAAATGCTTTTTAATTGTGTGCTCATCGTGACGGATGGCCGGACCGGTCTGGACGTTCAGAGGATCATGATTCTGAATTTTTCGAACTGTTTCATGTATCAAAGGTTTCAAAATCTCAAATGACAACCCATTTCTTTCAAGCAGCATCTGTGCAATACTAAATAGGTGATTTGTAAAGTTGTTTGCAAACACGGCGGCAACGTGAATAGCCAACCGCTTTTGATCATCCGCTTCAATAATCTTATTTGTAAGTGTGGCTGCCAGCTCTTTTAAACGAATCGCTGTATGGCTGTTTGAGGCATCAATACATATCGGAATATGGGAAAAATCAACAGATACATTTCGAGATAAGGTTTGCAGCGGATAAAAAACACCATAATTCTTACTTGCTTTTTGTAAGGCATTTAATCCTACGCTTCCTGAAGTATGAGCTATTACCTTATCTGCCAAATTAAGCTGGTTGGCAACTTCATCTATCGCATCATCTTTTACAGTTAACAGATATATATCAGCCAGCAAAGAAACCTCTGAATACCGGTTGGTACTTGGAACTTCCATCAGGTTGCCAATCCATTTAGCTGCATCTATATGACGACTTACTATTTGTATGATCTCGTGGCCGCTATTGTGAAGATGCCATGCCAATTGATAGGCAACGTTTCCGGAGCCAATGATTACGATTTTAAATACTGACATGCAAAAAGTGAATTCTTATTTGGCTGCGAATATAATCGCGTTATTGAACAGACGGAGTAACTATAATCCGTAAAACTTAGGGCATCACCTTTTCAGAAACAGGACGTTGAGTGATCGTCTTTTTTACAGAACGTCCTTTTTGTAATGTCCGAACCATACTTATAACAAAACCAAGAATGGTCATGGTTATTCCCATCCAAAGTAGATTTATATAGGGAAATACAATAGCCGTCATAACCACAAAATCTGGTTCCGGATCACTTTGAGCAACATGCAACTCCACCTTATTCTCTTCCGGAATAATCTTGTTTAACCGAAAAGTGAGTCCTAATTCTGGTAGCTTATCATCAATTAAATTAGCTCTGTTACCATGAATATAAAACAACGGTTGTGCGGAGAAGCTCTGACCTTCCATTGTTTTTAC
>JACCZZ010000081.1 GCA_013695715.1 Chitinophagales bacterium
CACCAACAGTCTTTTTTGTGCTCAAACATATGCTACAGGAAAGGAAAAATTGGATGAAAAAACAGCGCATTATGGCTGCAGGATTTGGACCAGGCATTACGATAGAAACCGCGTTGCTTGAACCTGTTAATGAATGAGCATGGATTATAACCGCCGTCATCCCGGACCTGAATACTTGGACCAGATAGATCTTCCTGATAAGGATTTATTCAGAAATTACCGGGAGCTACATACAGTAAACAGATTGCTTGGAGGATATCGAATCACGCTAAAAGGGCTGTCAAAATTTAATTCAGCAGAAAAAAACTTAACTGTTCTTGATGCGGGATGCGGAGGGGGTGACACTCTTAAAGCAGTTGTTGATTGGGCGAGAAATAAAAAAATCAATTGCCAACTTACAGGCATTGATCTGAACAACACAGCTATTCAGTATGCAAGGGAAAATTGTAAAGATTTCCCGGAGATAGAATTTATACACGATGATATCTTCCATCATTTATCTACTCGCAACAAGTATGATGTAATAATTAGCTGCCTGTTTATGCACCATCTTTCTGACGAACAGATCATCCTGCTGCTTTCTCTGATGAATGAATCGGCTGAACTTGGAATTCTCATCAATGACCTGCAGCGTCATCCATTTGCATATCAATCCATAAAATTTCTCACAAAGTGTTTTTCAAAATCTTACTTGGTTAAACATGATGCACCCTTAAGCGTCTTGCGTGGCTTTAGTGAGGATGAATGGAAGCAATTGTTTTCCAAAGCGTTTATAACAACCGCTGAGATAAGTTGGGAGTGGGCGTTTCGTTACTTGGTGGTATACAAAAAAGAACAAGTTAATGGATTCGAAAGTATATGATGTGCTCATTATTGGTGGTGGACTGGCAGGTCTTTCTCTTGCATGTCAGCTCGCAGCTGCTAAAAGGAAAGTAGCGCTCTTCGAAAGAAAAAAATATCCTTTTCACCGTGTTTGCGGAGAATATGTTTCAATGGAGTCATGGAATTTTTTGCACAGGATCGGATTGGATTTAAATTCAGTGCTACTGCCGCGCATCACCACTTTGCAGGTTTCTTCTGTGACCGGGAATATGCTTCAGCATTCACTAACTCCCGGCGGTTTTGGTATCAGCCGTTATATGCTGGATGCATCACTTGCAGAATTGGCGAAAAAGAAGGGCGCTTGTCTTTTTGAAGAACATCGTGTGGATGAAGTACTGGAAGAAAACAACATGTTTACAGTATTAATCGGAGAAAAGGCCTTTACTGCAAAGGTCCTGATAGGAGCTTTCGGTAAGCGGTCGAACATGGATAAAAAGATGAGGCGCAATTTTTCTGCTGTGGCGCAATCACCTTCAAAAAACTGGGTAGGGGTGAAGTACCACATCAAAGCCGACCTTCCGGCCCACATAATACAATTACATAACTTCAATGGTGGCTATTGCGGAATTTCTAAGGTAGAGGAAGATCAGTATTGCTTATGCTACCTGACCAAGGCGGAGAATCTTAGAAAATATAATGGCAATATTCCGCTGATGGAAGAAAAGCTGCTTTCTAAAAATCCTTTTCTTAAAAAATATTTCTGCGACCGAAACAACTTTTTATTTCAGGAACCAGAAACGATTTCACAAATTAGTTTTGATCGAAAGTTAGCTGTTGAACAACATGTATTGATGGTTGGCGATGCTGCCGGCATGATAGCCCCACTCTGCGGCAATGGCATGAGCATGGCATTGCATGCTTCATCGATATGCTTTCCCCTTATTGAAAGATTTTTATCTAACCGAATTACCCGGTACAAGATGGAAGATGAGTACAGGAAACATTGGAGTTCCGCCTTTTCATTGCGATTAAAAATGGGCCGTATACTGCAACCTCTTTTAGTGAACTCCACACTTTCACGGCCGGCAATTTCATTCTTGCAGAATTTTCCTCTTATAGTTAATAAGCTGGTGCTTGCTACCCATGGACAATCATTCTAAAACGGATGACTTAAATCCGGTGAAGCAAGAAGTCTCTAATCCTGGTTCTTCACAAGAATGGTTGAATGCGCTTCGGCTTCTGCGTATTCCTTTCTCCTTTTTTTTGATGCCGGTTTATTGGTTTGCTTTGCTAAACACAGAAATAAATATTGCTAAAGCAATTCTCGTTTTTATCATCCTTCATTTTTTTGTATACCCGGCCAGCAATGGCTACAACAGTTATTTCGATCGCGATGAGCAGAGCATTGGCGGATTAAAGTCGCCGCCACGAGTTACCGTTCAGCTATGGTACCTGGTCATTCTATTCGATCTCATCGGTGTCCTGCTTTCGTTTGTCGTTAACATATTATTTGCTATTATGATGATTGTTTATCTTTTGATTTCTAAAGCTTATAGTTATAAGAAAACACGGCTTAAGAAACATCCGATAATCGGTGCTTTCACAGTAGTACTGTTTCAGGGCTTGTTTACTTACATAGCAGTGCAGGTGGGAGTAACAACTGCTTATACACTTACCTTATCAAACT
>JACCZZ010000105.1 GCA_013695715.1 Chitinophagales bacterium
CTAAGCGTCTCCTGATGTTCTAATTCGGTTTCACCACAAAATCCACTTATAATATCTGTTGATATTCCACAGTCAGGAATAATCTTTTTTATAGAATCAATCTTATTAATGTACCATTCGCGATCATAGGTTCTGTTCATCCTTTTCAATACATCACTGCTGCCAGACTGCACCGGAAGGTGGATGTTTTTACAAATATTTTTATGCGCAGCGATAGTAAACAATACATCATCTGAAATGTCTTTGGGATGAGAGGTAGAAAAGCGTACCCTTAGTAAAGGATCAACTTTTGCTACATGTGCAAGCAGTTGAGCAAAATTTACCTGTGCACTCGATTCTGCATTGTGGTATGCGTACGAATCAACATTTTGACCAAGGAGTGTCACTTCACGGTAGCCATTATCGAATAACAACTTAGCTTCCTCAATAATAGATTCAGGATTGCGGCTACGCTCTCTGCCACGGGTAAAGGGTACTACACAAAATGAGCACATATTATTGCAGCCTCTCATAATGGAAATAAAAGCACTTATGCCATTTCCATGAAGTCTTATTGGACTGATGTCGGCATATGTTTCTTCACGCGATAACAATACATTCACCCCTTTCTGCCCTTCTTCAGCACGTGCAACAAGCAAAGGAAGATCACGGTATGCATCCGGCCCTACAACAATGTCAACTATTTTTTCTTCCTCTAAAAATTTAGATTTCAACCTTTCAGCCATACAGCCTAATACCGCTATTAGAGCTTCCGGATTTCTTTTTTTTACTTTTTTAAATTCTCTCAATCGCTGTCGAACACGCTGCTCTGCATTTTCACGAATGGAACAGGTGTTGATCATTACAAGATCAGCATCAAGAAAATTCTGAGTGGCAGTAAATCCATCTTTTGTCATGATAGAAGCAATGATCTCAGAATCGCTGAAGTTCATTGCACAACCATAGCTCTCTATGTAGAAAGAGCGTTTGCTTTTATAAGAGTGCTCTAACGGTAAGTTTTCCATTTCCAGCACCTCGCCAATCACTGGTTCATTGAAAATTTTAGAAGGTATATCGGATTTGAATAACATTGATCAGGAAATGGAAGTCCAAAAATAACAATTTGCTTCCCTTCAATTATCATATATAAGGACGGCTTATAAGCAATCAGGAAAATCTCTGAGCAGAAATTATCTGATTAAGTTAAGAAAGAGGTTAAGCTTAAATAGTGAGTTGATCTTTACTTTTATTCTTACCACCTGATTGCGCAAAAGAATGCCTAGCAATATTCAGATCAGCATCCCTCCAGCAAGTCAATTCCTAAAAAGATAATAGCCAGCCAGGCAAGGCCTTTGAATAAGAAAAATAAGAAAGCTCCAATTCCAATCCGCCTTAGCCACGATTTCATTGCGCCGTTATTTGAAGTTGCGCAAAGATATATCACAAATAGTGTGACGGCAGAGTAAATCAACAGCAATCGAATTCATGCTGTCAGTAACCCAAATTCGTCATCATATGTTTGCAAAGCACATTTTTATTCTGGGTGAGGCAATCTGTTTAATGTGGTGAAGTTTACTTTTATTTCTACCTAATTCCCAACAGCTTGCTCCTTCGCTCTCAACTCAAGGCCTTGCTGCTCATTGCAATGACAGCATTGTGGAAAGACCACTCAATCAAAACCGTCTTTGCGAACCCCGATTTTTTATAGCGATGAAGCAATCTGTTCGATATAGTAAAATTAATTTTTCATGTTCTTCCCTTATCCTTCGCTCCTAGATATTTAGCTTTTATAATTTCCATCTTCCCGATAGATTGATTTCTTAATTAGAAATCTAAATAAACAACCATCGGATTTATATTCATGATGAACCTAGTGCCAGCTCTTAATATTAGCCCTGTAACTCTTATTTTTAGCGACGAATACCTTGTAATTATTTTTTTATGATTGAACCCGACGATATCAGGAATCTTCTTGAAGAAGAACGCAAAGAGGAGCTTAGTGCCATCCTGAATGAAATGGTTCTCACCGATATCATTGAACTTCTCCACGAATTGCCTGAAGAAGACAACGCAATTGTTTTTGACCTGCTGGAGTTACCGCTAGCCCTAAAAACTTTCAAGCTTTTAGAACCCTCAGTTCAGAAAGAACTCATTCGTAACCTTCGGCATGAGAAAGCTGCGCAACTGCTTAATGATCTGCCTGCTGATGACCGTACCGCATTTTTTGAAGAACTGCCAAGTGCAGTAGTAAAAGAACTGCTAAAGCTGCTTTCAAACGAAGAGCGCACCATTACGCTTTCATTGTTAGGCTATCCTGAGCACAGTGTAGGCAGGTTAATGAGCCCCGATTATCTGGCGGTGCAAAAAGAATGGACGGTGAAGCAGGTGCTCGATTATGTGCGTGAAAATGGGCACGACAGCGAAACAGTAAATGTGATTTATGTAATAGATGAAAAAGGAGTTCTGAGAGATGACATTCGAATTCGTGAAGTATTATTTGTCTCTCCTGATAAAACGATGAGCGAGATCATGGATAATCGCTTTCTCGCCCTTTCAGTAAATGATGATGAGGAAACGGCCATTGGAGCATTCAGGAATAATAACCGTTTTGCACTGCCTGTGATAGATGAGGGCGGCATTCTTATAGGCATTGTAACCATTGATGATGTGCTGCGACTTGCTGAAGACGAAGATACAGAAGACATACAGAAAATAGGAGGTGTTGAAGCGCTGGAAGAGCCATATATGTCAGTTCCCTTTTTCAAGCTTATGCAAAAACGCGCCGGCTGGCTTACGGTTTTATTTTTGGGTGAAATGCTTACTGCAACGGCGATGGGTTATTTTGAAGATGAAATTTCGAGAGCTGTCGTACTTGCTTTATTCATTCCACTTATTATATCAAGCGGCGGCAATTCTGGATCTCAGGCATCTACACTTATCATCCGCGCCCTTGCTCTGGGCGAGGTTACTCTTGCTGACTGGTGGCAGATTATGCGGCGAGAGATTCTATCAGGGTTTTTTCTTGGATCAATACTCGGTGTCATTGGCTTTATTCGTGTCGCTACATGGACACTCTTTACAGATCTTTATGGCCCACATTGGCTACTTGTAGCTTTTACGGTCGCTTTCTCATTAATAGGTGTCGTTCTTTGGGGAACACTCTCTGGCTCAATGCTTCCCCTGTTGCTGAAGAAAGCCGGTACAGATCCTGCTGTTTCCTCTGCCCCCTTTGTGGCAACACTCGTAGATGTTACAGGCCTGGTGATTTATTTCTCCATTGCCATCACCTTATTACATGGTACTCTGCTGTAATCATTGGAATTTTGGTTAGATGTGTGATTTCTATTCACGTACATAAATGAAAAAACCCGGAAGTATTCTATTCCGGGCTTTAGAAAAAATGATTGATTACCATTAAAACTCGAAGGCGAGTCCGGCAGATGCTGGTGTCAATACGGGTCCTGTGCCTGATTCAAAAACGTCAGACAAGCTGTAATTCACAAAAACATTTATCCACCCATAGCCCATTCTGCCTGTTACTCCATATTTAAAACGGTTCAAATTGAAATCATCGTGCTGCTTGGTTTTATCCCCATTGCCAGTTTTGGTTTTAGTATGAGCTCCCAATAAATATTCTCCAAAACCACCCAATGCAATGTGAAATGATTTACTTAAGTCTGTGTTTGACTCATAACGGAGCATTATTGGTATGCCCACATATTCTGCTGACAGCTTGTTTTTTGACAATGCTATTTCGCTGGTCGTAAACGCAACTGAGTCAATCTTAGGAATAAGCACATCGTCTGTATTGAACTTATATGAATTCAATTCTAAGAAGGCACCGTATGAGAGCCACAAATGGTGCCCTACGAGATTTAATTGCTGATTAATTACGTGCAGGTTTACGCCCCAGGATTTGCCTGGATTTGGTTCTAATGCATCATAAGGACCTGAAAAATTGGAACTCAGGGACGGGCCGAAATAATTATTTAATCCGATATCAAGCAGTGCAAACCTGGTGCGGATATTTTTCATCTCGTCATCATTTTCATCTTCATCTTCACAATCCTCCTCATCTTTGAAAACATTGACCTTAGCGTCTCCTTCATCATCGTCATCTACTATCATTTTCCATTTGCCTATGCGTACTTCTGTGGAATCAGTGTCAGGGTCTTCAGGTGCATCTGGGGGGAACGGTGCATCTGGAGGCGAAGACATGTCTGGAAGAGAGGGCATGTCTAGAAGCGAAGGCAAGTCTGGAAGAGAGGGCACCTGAGGCCAGGTAAAATTATCATCCAATGAATCAAAGAGTTGCCAATTCTCTTCTTTGAGCTTATCTTTCATTACAGACAAGGAATCACGGAGTTGATCCATCTGTTGTTGTAACTGGGCTTTGAATTCATCCATCTGTTGCCTGAATTCTTCCTGTTGTTGAGGTGTCCATCCATTCTGTTGGGAAAAAGCCGTCATCGGAACAAATAAGAACATTAACTGCACGAGAAAATTTTTCATGATTTTACTTGATTTATTGTGTTTAATTAATTGAAGGGTTAGGTTTAAAGTTTTACCATTTTATCATTCTTTAGAAGTTCAACTTTTATGAAGATTTATTTCTTTTTAGCATTACCAGTTTTTTTCTTGTGTGAAAATGTATGGTAGAAAGCAAACTTATCCGTGTGAATGGAAACCGCAACGGCTTCTTTTGATTTAAGCTGATCCAATGTATCTGATGAATTTTTGATCAGATCGCCACGGCCACTAAGGCGAAGCAGTTCAGCGCCTACAACGGAGGCAAAAGAGAGCCATGAACCCCCACTGAAAGCATTTGAATTTTGATTTGAGGCGTTACTTACCTCATCATCATAAACTGCAACCAGATACGGTGCTTTGCTAAGCGGTTGAATATAGGGTATGCTATTGAGTTGACGAATCATTAAAGGTTTCATTGGTGTAGAAGAAACTGCTGCCAAATCAAAATCTTCTTTCAAGCTGTTCCTAATCTTTTTTCTGCCATTTTCTGTTTTACCATTTACCGGATTATTGGTAGAATTCACCGATGCAA
>JACCZZ010000128.1 GCA_013695715.1 Chitinophagales bacterium
TTAGTAATCTGTCCAAGTGAACAATATTTGGTGGTCTCCATAAGTGATTCAAACATGTTTTCATTTCGTATTGCTGTTTGCTGTAGTTGCAAAAGCAAAGGTGCCGAACGGTTAGCATTGGCTTCATGCAATTGCTTCAGCATGGTGATCTGATATTCTTTTTCTTCTGGAGTTGCTCTAATTACTTCAGAAGGAATGATGGTAGGCGATCCTTTAGAGCTTAAAAAGGTGTTTACTCCTATAATAGGGTATTCACCATTGTGCTTGAGGGTTTCATAATACAAGCTCTCTTCCTGAATCTTGCCACGCTGGTACATGGTCTCCATCGCGCCAAGCACTCCACCACGCTCTGAAAGGCGGTCAAATTCCAGCAGCACTGCTTCCTCCACAAGGTTAGTTAGCTCCTCAATAATGAACGATCCCTGCAAAGTATTTTCATTCTTTGAGAGTCCGAGTTCACGGTTGATGATGAGTTGAATGGCCATGGCACGCCTAACACTTCCCTCTGTAGGTGTGGTAATGGCTTCATCATAAGCATTTGTATGAAGGGAGTTGCAGTTGTCGTAAATGGCGTAAAGTGCCTGCAACGTAGTACGGATGTCATTGAAGTCAATTTCCTGTGCATGCAGCGAACGCCCTGAAGTTTGAATATGATACTTCAGCATCTGTGACCGTTCGTTGCCGCCATATTTTAACTTCATAGCCTTTGCCCAGAGGCGCCGCGCTACCCTCCCGATAACAGCATATTCAGGATCTATTCCATTGGAGAAAAAGAAGGAAAGATTTGGTGCAAAATCATCAATCTTCATACCGCGGCTCAAATAGTATTCTACGTAAGTGAACCCATTTGCAAGAGTGAATGCCAGTTGCGTGATCGGATTTGCTCCGGCTTCGGCAATGTGATAACCTGATATGGAAACGCTATAGAAATTCCTGACCTTATTATTAATAAAATAATCCTGCACATCACCCATCAAGCGAAGAGAAAATTCTGTAGAGAAGATACACGTATTCTGTGCCTGATCTTCTTTCAGGATGTCTGCCTGTACCGTGCCTCTGACAGATTGCAAAGTTTGATCTTTGATTTGCTCATAAACTTCCTTGTCAAGCACCTGGTCTCCGGTGACTCCTATCAGCATCAATCCCAGCGCGTCGTTTCCTGCAGGCAAGGCGCCCTGATACTGAGGCCGCACGCAGTTATTTCCGTTATATATCTTCTCAATTTGTTCATTGACCTTATCGGTAAGGCCCTGCTCTTTTATATAAAATTCACACTGCTGATCAATTGCGGCATTCATAAAAAAACCAGTGATAATAGCAGCAGGACCATTAATCGTCATCGAAACAGATGTTCTCGGATCGGAGAGATTGAAGCCGCTGTAAAGCTTTTTTGCATCATCAAGACAACAGATTGAAACCCCGCTGTTGCCGATCTTTCCATATATATCCGGGCGATGATCGGGATCCTGACCATACAGTGTTACAGAATCGAATGCAGTGGACAACCTTTTTGCAGGAGTACCTAAAGACACATAGTGGAATCTCTTGTTTGTTCGTTCCGGTCCCCCTTCACCTGCAAACATGCGCGTGGGATCTTCTCCTTCCCGCTTGAAGGGATAAATGCCGGCTGTATAGGGAAATTCACCGGGAAAATTTTCCTGTAACATCCACCTTAACCTCTCACCCCAGGCTTCGAATTGCGGTGTACTTATTTTTGGAACCTGTGTATGTGAAAGTGACGATGTATGTGTTTTAATTTTGATTTCTTTTCCGCGTACCTTATAGATAAAAAATTCATCGCGGTAGTTTTTACACTTTTCATCCCATTGTTCGAGCAGCTTGCTGTTCACTCCATCAAGATCAGATTCAAATTTGAAGAACTGCTTGTTTAATGCTGTGACAACACCTTCAGTTGCTTCATCATTATCTGCTTCTTTACATATGTTGATTGAAGTGTTTAGTGCAAAAAGCTTCTGTGCAATTTGTGCTTGCCGTATCACCCAGGCATCATATTGTCTGTTGTTTTCAGCGATTTCACTCAGATACCGTGTGCGTGATGGAGGGATGATAAATATCTTCTCGCTCATCTCCTTTGTGATATCTAGATGAGGTTGCAGGTTGGCACCTGTCTTTACAGAAATCTTATCCATCACTGCCTTATACAAACGATTCATACCTGGATCGTTGAATTGCGAGGCTATGGTGCCAAAGACCGGGACTTGATCATCATCTATGGAGAAAAGCTGGTGATTTCGCTTGTATTGCTTTTTCACGTCGCGCAAGGCATCCAGTGCTCCGCGCTTATCGAACTTGTTCAACGCTATGATGTCAGCAAAATCAAGCATGTCAATTTTCTCAAGCTGGGAAGCTGCTCCGTATTCGGGCGTCATCACATACAAGCTCACATCGCTATGCTCTACAATCTCTGTATCACTCTGGCCGATGCCTGAGGTTTCCAATATGATCATATCGAAACCGGCAGCCTTAACAATGGCTACAGCTTCCTTCACATGCCTGCTTAAGGCAAGGTTTGATTGTCGTGTTGCAAGTGATCGCATATACACACGCTCATTGCTTATTGAATTCATTCGGATGCGATCGCCGAGCAATGCTCCTCCGGTTTTTCTTTTGGAAGGATCTACCGAGATAATCGCAATTGTTAAGGATTTGAAGTCATTCAGAAATCGGCGTACTAATTCATCAACAAGGGAAGATTTTCCTGCTCCACCTGTACCGGTAATGCCAAGCACAGGAGTTTTTACCTGTTGAGAAAGTTTATGAACCTCTTGCAAAAGAGGCTGCGACTGTTCAGGAAAGTTCTCTGCTCCTGAAATCAATTTTGCTATGGCATGAGGATTTTTAGTTTTTAATTCCTTCACCTCCCCATTAAGTTGAATTCCTGTAGGATAGTCGCATTGGCGCAGCATGTCGTTGATCATCCCCTGCAATCCCATGGCTCTTCCATCATCAGGGGAATAAATTCTGCAGATGCCATAATGCTGCAATTCCTCAATTTCTACAGGAAGAATGACTCCCCCGCCACCACCGAATATTTTTATGTGAGAACATCCTTTTTCTTTAAGCAGGTCATACATGTACTTGAAATATTCAAGGTGGCCACCCTGGTAGCTGGTCATTGCTATCGCCTGTACATCCTCCTGGATGGCACAATCTACCACCTCCTGCACGCTTCTGTCGTGACCAAGGTGGATCACTTCGGCACCACTTGCCTGTATGATTCGGCGCATGATGTTGATGGCAGCATCATGCCCATCAAATAGCGAAGCGGCGGTGACAATACGGATTTTGTTTTTTGGTTGATATGGGGGAATCTCATTCATTGCAATGTCGCCTTGCAGCAAATTTACACATTCAATTTAGCGCAGCTAAGGTGCTGGAACTGATAGACTAAAAACCTGAGGCATCGTAATCAAGACATCTTCGTGCGGAGAGGGAGGGATTCGAACCCTCGATACCCTTTGCAGGGTATAACGGTTTAGCAAACCGGCCCTTTCGGCCACTCAGGCACCTCTCCGATGAAGGCAAAAATAGAAAAATTAAAAAGCCCTGAGACAACCTTTATATTCTGAAGGATATCACTCACAAAATCATCGCCGGTGGCGGAGTTTATTTATCTTTTTCTAAATCAGCCTCCATTTCTTTCAACTCAAACTTTAAAGCTCCCCCCGACATAAGGGTTTCTCTAAACGAAATTCCGAGAGAAATGAGCATGAGCAGCAACGCAAACCCGAACAGGTAGCCGCCTATCTGTTCCTCTTCAAAAAAGATAAGAGAGATGGATAAGGTTGTGAAAAAGAGTGAGGCAACACCAAAGGCCTGCATGTTACGAATCAGGGTGATGCGGGTGCGAAGGTTACTTATCTGGGCGAGAAGATCAGGCCGGTGCTCATTCTGATATTTTGTTTTCAAGCCCCGAATGAGTGTTGCCAAGGAGAGAAACCGGTTTGTGTAAGCAATAAGCAGCAACGATACTGTAGGAAAAAGAATAGCTGGGGTAGTGAGATTAATTTGCATGTAGATACTTTCGTGCAAAGATCATAAAGCAGAAGTATCAAAACTGTGCTTATCAATCTTGTTTTTTGTTTTGGCCCTTTAAAAGATAAATCCATTCCCTTTAACTTCTTTTATTTTTATGCGCGAATATTTTCTTCATGAAGATTAGCTATAACTGGCTGAAAGATTATGTTAATGTGAATCTGCCTGCAATAGAAGTTGCCGACCTTCTAACCCATGTAGGCCTTGAAGTAGAAAACATCACCCAGTATAAGTCAGCTAAGGGTGAATTGGAAGGGCTGATGATCGGCATGGTTGTATCCCTGGAAAAACATCCTAATGCAGATAAATTATCCGTTGCTAAAGTGACTGTTGGAGATGCAACTGATCTGCAAATTGTATGCGGTGCAGCCAATGTAGCTGCAGGACAAAAAGTAATTGTAGCGATTGAAGGCACTTTATTGCATCCGTTTGAGGGTAATCCATTCCAAATAAAAAAATCAAAGATTCGCGGACTTGATTCAGAGGGTATGATATGTGCCGAAGATGAGATAGGATTGAGCGCTAATCATTCAGGAATTATCGTGCTTCCAAATGATGCACCCACAGGAATGTGGGTTAAAGATTATATGGCTATTGACTCCGATCATATTTTTGAAATTGGGCTCACACCAAACCGAGGAGATGCTATGTCGCACATCGGTGTAGCCCGTGACCTCGCTGCCTCAATTCGTGCAAAAGGTGATTTAGATGTTGAATTAACGATGCCATTGGTACACAATTTTTCAATAGAAGAAAGGTCCGCAAAACTTAATGTTCAGGTAGAAAATACCACCGCCTGCCCTCGCTTTTCAGGAGTGGTGATCTCAGGAATTTCTGTCAGGGAATCTCCTGAATGGATCAGTAACAAACTTAAATCTGTTGGCTTGCGACAAATTAATAATATTGTTGATGTTACAAATTTCGTGATGCTGGAGTGTGGTCAACCTTTGCATGCTTACGATTTAGATGAAGTAGAAGGAGGTCAGATTGTTATAAGGACAATGGAGGAGGGAACCACCTTCAAAACACTTGATGAGAAAGAGGTGAAGCTTCGCGGTAATGATCTCATGGTATGCAGTACTGCTGAGCCTCTTGGCATTGCAGGTGTCTTTGGGGGTATGAAATCAGGTGTGAAAGCTTCTACAACAACCATATTTCTTGAGTCAGCATGCTGGAATCCTAAATGGATCAGGCGCACTTCCACCCAACATAATCTAAAGACCGATGCTGCTGCACATTTCGAAAAAGGAACTGACCCAAATGGAAATATCTACGCTTTAAAACGGGCAGCGCTGCTCATAATGGAGTTAGCGGGTGGTAAAATTTCCTCTGAAATTGTTGATATATACCCCGAGAAAACTGAAGAAAAAATTATTTCTCTCACATGGGAAAAGCTTAATAGGATTGCAGGAATTGAAATATCAAGAAATGTAGCTGCTGAAATTTTGACGTCTCTCTCATTCACGGTAAATTCATTCAATGATCAGCAGAT
>JACCZZ010000134.1 GCA_013695715.1 Chitinophagales bacterium
GATGTAAAGACAGCAACTACCGACACCGATATTCTAAAATGCTGGCAGGTGATGTTTGAATTGAGACCGTATCTAAAAGAAGAAAACTTTCCCTTGGATATGCGAAGAACACTCGACGACAACCGAAAATTGATATATATTGAAGAAGAAAAGGTAGCCGTAGCAGCATCAGTTTTTGAAGAGGGTTATAATTTTATATCGTGGTAAATACATTTATATTGATGATCGCCCACAGATTATACCTTTCCAAAGGGTTTAACATTACAAGCTTTCATTTCGCTTTCCAGGTAACAGATCAGCTCTAAAGCATAAGCTCTTATATTCTACAAGGACAACTCTGGCAAAAGGTGTAAAGCTCCAGGTCTGCAGCAAACCTACATAACCTGTTGCCTCAAATTCTAATTTACGTTAACAGCACTTTTCTAATTTTGTCCGAAATAGTGATGTATGATCATACGCAGCAGGGCTCCGCTGAGAATAGGATTAGCAGGCGGAGGAACAGATGTAAGTCCATACTCAGATCAGTTTGGTGGCGCAATTCTGAATGCTACGATTAGTCTATTTGCCTATGCTACCATTGAACCATTGCACAACGGGAAAATAATTATACATGCTATTGATAAAAATGAAAAGATAGAACTGGATGCTGATGAAGAATTGCCAATTGATGGAGAGCTTGTTCTTGCCAAAGGGACCTATAACCGCATTGTAAAAGACTTTTCTCATAAGCCACTCAGCTTCCGGCTTTCCACTTATGTAGATGCTCCTGCCGGTTCTGGACTGGGCACCTCATCAACCCTGGTAGTGGCTATTATAGGAGCATTCGCTGAATGGCTGAAGCTACCGCTTGGAGAATATGATATGGCGAGGCTTGCTTTTGATATAGAACGGAAAGATCTAGCTATGGCAGGCGGAAAGCAGGATCAATATGCCGCCACTTTTGGGGGGTTTAATTTCATGGAGTTTTATAAAGATGACAAGGTAATTGTAAATCCGCTTCGTATAAAAGAGAACTACCTGAATGAAATGCAGCTTAATATGCTCCTGTATTATACCGGAACAAGCCGGCTGTCATCAAAAATCATTGAAATGCAGAGTGGAAATATTACTGCGAAAAAACCGAAATCCATTGAAGCAATGCATAAGCTGAAGGAACAAGCGGTGCAGATGAAAGAAGCTATTTTGCAGGGAAATCTCAGTGAGATTGGAGAGATATTGAATTTTGGATGGCAATTTAAAAAGCAGACTGCCGAGGGGATTTCCAGTGCCATGATTGATGAGATTTATGAAGCAGCATTGGATGCTGGGGCAAATGGTGGAAAAATTTCAGGTGCCGGTGGGGGAGGATTCATGTTTTTTTATTGTCCTAGGCATACAAGGTATTCGGTACTAGAACGATTGCACAAGTTTGGCGGTGAATTCAGGAGATTTCAATTCACTGATACGGGTGTTACAACATGGAGGGCAAAATAAAGTTATCATTGATAAATTATCATTGAAATAACAGGCTTCCACGATAGTTATAACAATTTTGCAGGCGGATATGCAACAACATAATTTTCAATAGCTAACAATATTAAACAAGCATGAACAAGATTAAAGATATCATCACTGCTTCTATTTCCACAAAAGAAAAAATTCTTCATGATTCCAACATAATTGCTATCATGCAAAAGGTTGCTGATGAGATTGTGAAATGTTACAGCAACGATGGAAAAGTGCTTTTTTGTGGTAACGGAGGCAGCGCTGCCGATGCCCAGCATATTGCCGCAGAATTAAGCGGCCGGTTTTATTTTGACCGTGATCCTCTCGATGCAGAAGCCTTACATGTAAATACTTCCTACATCACAGCCGTGGCGAATGATTATTCTTATGATCAGATCTATTCTCGTCTTGTAAAAGCCCGTGGTAAGAAGGGAGATGTGATTGTAGGTATTTCAACATCAGGCAATTCAGGCAACGTTATAAAAGCAATGGAATTGGCGAATGAGCTCGGTATGATAACAGTTGGTATGACCGGTGAAAGCGGTGGTAAAATGAAGGCGCTTTCGACATACTTGCTGAATGCACCTTCTTCAGATACTCCCCGCATTCAGGAATCTCACATCATGATCGGACATATTATTTGTGAGCTGGTGGAGGATAAGATGTTTGAGCGGAAGAAATGATTTATTCAGATTAAGAACAGTTATAATCTAATTGGTCAGAACAGCAATTGTTTTAGCGGGAGGCTTTGGAACGCGGCTACAGCATGTAGTTAAGGAACTCCCGAAGCCGATGGCAGACATTAACGGAAAGCCCTTCCTTCAATATGTATTAGATTATTTAGCAAGGCAAAATATTAATAAGATAATTTTATCAGTAGGTTACAAATGGGAAAAAATCAGGGAGTATTTTGGAGAAAAATATCTTTCCGCATCATTGTCATACGTAGTTGAAGAATCACCTCTGGGGACTGGGGGAGCGATTTTAAAAGCGGTGAAAAACAGCAGTGATCAGGAATTTGTGGTTTTAAACGGAGATACTTTTTTCGCAATAAATATTAATCATTTCTATCAATTTCATCAGGCTAATAATTCAGTTCTTTCACTCGCATTAAAGCCAATGTCAAATTTCGATAGATATGGTGTGGTTTTAACTGATGAAAATGGACTTATCGGCTCATTTCAGGAAAAGAAAAAATACGAAACGGGAGACATCAACGGCGGAATATATTTATTGAATAGTGGCGTGTTCAATGGTTTGAATTTGCCTGAAAGATTTTCCTTTGAGACAGATCTGATGGAACATTATTATAAAACTATT
>JACCZZ010000144.1 GCA_013695715.1 Chitinophagales bacterium
GCAGCAGTGCTTATCGGCATGTTGCAGGGAAGCACGATTTATAATCCGCGAAGGCATTTAGATAATTCTTTAAAAAGAAGAAATGTGGTGTTGTCGCAGATGAAGAAATACGAATACATCACCCCTGTTGAATATGATTCTTTGAAACGACTCCCCATTAAATTAGAGTACACCAATCCTGATCACAATGAAGGTGTTGCTACATATTTCCGTGAATTTCTTCGTCAGGACCTTACACAATTCTTCAAAGAGCATCCGAAGTCTGATGGCACGCAATACAGCATCTATAAAGATGGCCTTCGGATTTATACTACCATTAATTATAAGCTTCAGCAGCATGCGGAAGCTGCTGTACAGCAACACATGAAGGAGCTGCAGGTACAGTTTAATAAAAGCTATAAAAGTAGCGTGCCCTGGGGTAAAAATGAAAAATACATTATAGATGCCATGAAACAGAGTGAACGCTGGTCTATAATGAAAGCAGCAGGAGTTTCTGAAGATTCAATCGTGAAAGCATTTCATAGAAAGACTCCAATGACGGTTTTTTCTTATAAAGGAGAGAAGGATACCACAATGACGCCATACGACTCAATAAAGTATTATAAGTTCTTCCTTCATTGCGGCTTTATGGTTATGGATCCTGTCACCGGATATGTGGTTGCGTGGGTTGGTGGCATTAACCATCATTATTTTCAATATGATCATGTTAATATAAACGCAAAGCGTCAGGTAGGGTCTACAATAAAACCCATTCTTTACACGGTTGCAATCGATAATGGCTATTCCCCCTGCTTTCAGGTCCCTAACGAAAAGGTGTCCTTTCCGGAATTTGAAAACTGGACACCATCTAACTCCGATGGAAGGTATGGAGGCATGGTTACATTATACCAGGGGTTGCAGGGCTCCATAAATACGATAAGTGCTTTCTTAATGAAACAGCTCGGTCCCCAACCCATGATCGATCTGTCACGAAGGATGGGCATTACCAGCGATATGCCTCCTTATCCATCAATCTGTTTAGGTGTTCCTGATATCTCTGTTTATGAGATGACTGGCGCATATGCAACTTTTGCAAATCAGGGGGTTTACACCAAGCCACAATACATCGTTAGAATAGAAGATAACAAAGGATCAGTAATTCAAGATTTCACCACCAAACATGTAGAAGTAATATCTGAACAGGTTGCATATGTGATGGTAAATATGCTTGAGAAAGTTGTTCAGAGCGGCACCGCACAACGCCTTCGGAATCGCTTTGGGATTACGTCGGAAATGGGTGGTAAAACAGGAACAACCCAGGACAACACAGATGGCTGGTTTATAGGAATAACCCCACAATTAGCCGGAGGTTGCTGGGTAGGTGGAGAAGACCGCATCATCCGTTTTCGCTCAACCTTTTATGGTCAGGGCGCAAACATGGCTTTACCTGTTTGGGCCTATTTTATCAAAAGCTGTTACGCTGATAAAACTTTAAATATTTCTCCCGATGCTCAATTCTCAGCTCCGGAAGGTACTGCTACCATAGAAACAGACTGTTCAAGATATAATGGTGGAACAGGTCAGCAAAGCACTGACTTCATCTTTGGGATGGACGATTCTGATCAATGAAAGCCGATTTTATAGATTGGAAGCATCCTTTAATTTTGCAGGAAATCGAACCTGGCCTCGTCGTATTTTCTACTCTCTATTCTTTCCCTCATTTTTAGACTCGATTCGTAAGGTCCTTTTACGATAAATAGATTCACCATCCAATCAGGAATTTTTCCGCCAGGATCGAGCTTTACCTGGTAATTAATCTGCACCTCATTATTGGGCAGAGGAGTCAATACATACTCTCCGATATAGGTGGGTACTCTTATGCGCCCATTCTTTCTCGGAACATAATCAGGCTCTCCGACAGCACTTGTAAATACTTTTTTAGTACCTGGCTCCTGCCAGATTTTAAAGTGTACCGCTATATCGCGATCACTGAATGGATATGGCACATCATTCACTAAGTATTGATATTGTTCTGTTTCACTTATCTTTTTAAGAACTTTTGATTCAGCACAGGAATATATCCATTCCGAATACTTATCAGCATCCTTAATTACCGCAACTACCGCATTCAAGGGCGCTTTAACAGTGAAGGTGGTTCTTAATTCTTCTATAACAAAGCCTTCAACCTTCCGCCTATAAACTTTTATACCATTCTCATCTTTACTTAGTTTCCACTCAGTATTTTGAGAAAAACCAGAAGTAACAATCAGGCAAAAAATGAAAGTTAACAGCGATCGAATCATTTAAATTATGTACAGTTATACTAACAAGAATAAGAACGATAGGAAAGTGAACATATTGAAAGGATAAGAATTAAGCAAAACCATTGCCTCATCGGAATAATGTCTTAATCTCTGAATCACCGTTAAAATGGTTCATCTGTTTTACAATCCAGGGATATCTTTTAGCCACCCATTTACTCATAGGTTTAACCTTATATTTCTTAGGATTCGGTAAACAGGCAGCAATCATAGCAGCTTCATTACGGGTTAATGTTTTTGAAGTTTTGTTAAAATAGAGTTTGGAGGCACATTCAATACCAAATATTCCATCCCCCATTTCCGCAACATTCAGATAAAGATCAAGAATGCGCTTTTTGCTGTAAACAACTTCAATAAGCATGGTGAAATAAACTTCAAGCCCTTTTCGAAACCATGACCTGCCCTGCCATAAGAATACATTTTTTGCTACCTGCTGGCTAATCGTACTTGCTCCCCTAATTTTTGCAGGATGTTTTTCATTGTATTTAACTGCTTTTTGAATACTCTTAAAGTCGAATCCATTATGTTCGGCAAATAATTGATCTTCACTGGCTATTACTGCAAGTTTTGCATTGGAACTGATATTTTCATATGCAACATAACTCCTTTTTAGCCCATTGCCGGACAGCAAACTTTGAAATTGTGTTATAGTGATGGGCGGGTAGAACCAACTGCAGAAAAGTAAATAAAGAAGGTGAAAGATGAAGAGCATTATGAACGTCCGTTTTAGAATACGCCATATACTGCCAATAGCGTTTTTCAAATCAAAAACATTTGTTCTTCACTTCCATCAAAAATATTGTGTCTACCAAGCTGATGATTATCTAAAATGTTCACCTCAACTCTCAACAAATCTACATTCTTAGAGCAGGACCACCGATGAATGAGGTTGTTTTTTTTAAGAAGTTTGCAGTGTGACTACTGAAGAATTCAAACCAATCTTCCATACTCTTCCCGACGAGCCTGGCGTCTATCGCTTCATGGATGAAAATGGTGCTTTCTTATATGTAGGAAAAGCAAAAAACCTAAAGAAGAGGATTGCCAGTTATTTTATTAAAAATCACCAACAGCACAGAACAAGCGTAATGGTAGGGCATGCAGATCATATTGAATTCACGATAGTTGAATCAGAACAGGATGCGTTGCTTCTTGAAAATACATTCATTAAGAATTTTCAACCCAGGTATAACATCAATCTCAAAGATGACAAAAGCTACCCTTTCATCTGCATAAGAAAAGAGAATTTTCCCCGCATATTTCTTACACGAAACATTGAACGGGATGGATCCGAATATTTTGGTCCTTATACGTCTGTTGCCCGTGTACGTGGTATTCTGGATTTCATAAAAAAGATGTTTCCTCTTAGAACATGCAATCTAAATCTCTCAGAAAAAAATATAGAAGCTGGGAAATTTAAAATTTGTCTAGAGTATCATATTGGGAATTGTAAAGGACCATGTGAAGCAAAGCAATCAAAGGAAGATTATGACAGGAGCATTACGCATATTCGTCATATTCTTAAAGGAAATCTATCAGAGGTAATTCAGAATCTGAAACAAGAGATGCAGCAATATGCTGATGCATACAGGTTTGAAGAAGCCGAGTTTCTAAAAAAAAGGTTGAGTGCCATGAATGATTATCAGAGCAAATCGATGGTAGTACATCCAACGATAACAAATGTTGATGTATTCTCTTTTAAGGAAGAGGAAAAAAATGCATATGTAAACTGCATGAGGATAGTTAACGGCTCTGTAATTCAGACCCGCACAATAGAGATTATCAAAAAGATTGAGGAAGAAAAGGAGGAGATGATGCAATATGTAGTTAACGAATTGCGAAATCAATTGCAAAGCAATTCGAAAGAAATCATCGTTCCTTTTCAGTTTGAATTTCCTGATAAGGAGTTATTAGTTACCGTTCCATCCCGTGGAGATAAGAAAAAA
>JACCZZ010000164.1 GCA_013695715.1 Chitinophagales bacterium
TAATAAGACAGAATCTCCCTGAATAGAATCAAGAAACGCCACTGCATTTTGTCGCAGCAATGGTGAAGCAGAGAAATGAAGCTGATCAGAAATTTTTCCTGATCTTATTTCCAATCTTTCTAAAATTGGGTATGAAGGTGTATTTAAGGGAATAAAGGTGCTTTGACATTTCGACTTATCAGGAAGAAAAAAGAGAATCAGCAGAAGCGATATGATCCGAATCATGCTTAAAATTGTCTTAACTGGGATAGTAAGGATTTATATGATTGCCATAATGCTTCTTTGGCGTTATCGTAAATAAACTCCATCTGCATAAAGAGAAGTTTACCTTTTGTTAGTTCCAAAACACCCGCTTCCTATGCCCGGCAGTCGCGTAATACCATATTATCAGGTAACATGGAATCAGCAGCCAATAACCCTTCTGAGCATCGAATTCATCTACAAGCTTTCCATAAATCAAGGGTAGCAGAGCACCTCCTGCAATGCTCATGATAAGTAGCGCTGATCCAATCTTGGTAAAGCGACCCAAGCCCTCTAATGCCAGCGGCCATATCGCCGGCCACATGATTGCATTAGCCAGACCTAACGTGGCAATACAGGCTACAGAAGCCATTCCGTGTGTTAACAGCGCAGCCAAAGTAAATAACAATCCTACTACAGCAGATATCTGCAAAGCTTTCTCCTGCCGCAAATATTTTGGAATTGTGAAAATTCCAATTAAATATCCAACAATCATGGCAAGTAAGGTAAGTGTAGTAAAGGTTTTAGCCGTGTCCATTGGAATGCCCCACGATTTCCCATAGGGGATGATGGTATCGGCAGCAATTACTTCCGCCCCTACATAAAAAAATAGCGCAATTACGCCGAATACTAATTGAGGAAACTGGAATACATTTTTTTTTGAAGTACCCGATCCATATGGGTTTTGCAATTCCTGTTCGGTATCAATTTCGGGCAATGAAGAGAAACGAACCATCATTGCAAGGAATAATAAAACCAAGGCAATGATGATGTAAGGAACAATTACCCGCTGAGCCAATGCATCAAGCACCGTGTCCCTTTGCACCCCATTCATTGTTTGCAAACTTATGGTGATCTCATCAGCATTCTTTAAGATTATCGCACCTAAAATAAGTGGGCTAATTGCACCCGCAACTTTATTGCAAATACCCATAATGCTTATTCGGCGGGCAGCACTTTCGATAGGCCCAAGAATAGTGATGTATGGATTTGATGCAGTTTGAAGTATGCTAAGGCCTGTACCAATAATAAATAAGCCAGTCAGGAATAGATAGTAGGTACGGGTAAGTGCAGCTGGAATAAAAAAAACTGCTCCTAATGACATCACTAAAAGGCCGACCATCATGCCGCGCTTAAATCCCGTCCTTTTCAAAACCCATGAAGATGGGATGGCCATTACAAAATAAGAAATGTAAAAGGCAAACGTCACCAGGTATGCTTCAAAGTTATTCAGCTCACAAGCGATACGGAGGTATGGAATTAACGAGCCATTAAGCCATGTGACAAAGCCGAAAATGAAAAATAGCGCACCGATAATAGCAATAGATAGAGTATAGTTGCTACGTCTCTGGCCCCCTGATAAAATGGTATTCTGATTCATGAAAACATTAAGTAAGTAGGGTTTGTAATTGTTTCTGTGAAAATGTAAATTAATCCTGAACTTCAGATCTGATGATAGACTTACTTTTCCACTGTTCTCAATAAGAAGGTCATTTATACCAATTCTCCCGGATAATTTTTTAAGAATAGGTATGGTTTGATTAAGAAAATAAGAGGTTTGTTAGCAACTTGCTCATGAAAATCGAAGCCGTGCGCGAGCCGGCGATTGCCTGGCGGAGCCGTTTGGCAATCGCGATTCATTTGGTTACTTTTCCTCTAAAGAAAAGTGACACATAAAGAATTTAATCCAATTCAGCTTGTCACCTGAATTAAACAAAAAAATTGATTTTTCCTGAGGAATTGAGTTTACCAAAATACCTGAAAAGAAATTCCCTTACATTTATCCATAATGCCATACCTAACTATTATGGATTTCTTCAGGGATGTAATTCACCATCCTGCAAGTGTTTTTAACCCTGAAACACTCATTCGCTATGGTGGCTTGCTGCTTGTGGTTCTAATGGTATTTGCAGAGACGGGTATCTTCTTTTGTTTCTTCTTTCCCGGAGATTCTCTTGTATTTACTGCAGGCGTGCTAACCGCAACGGGTGGCCTCAGCTATAATGTTTATGTTGTCTGCATCGCGCTCATTGCTGCTGCCATCGCGGGCAATTTAGTTGGATATTATTTTGGAAAAAAGACCGGCCCGATGCTCTTTAAAAGAAAAAATTCTATTTTTTTTAAGCAGGAATATCTGATTATGGCAGAAAAGTTTTATGCTAAATATGGTGGTGCTGCCTTGATCCTTGGCCGTTTTCTTCCCGTGATCCGCACCTTTGCACCAATAGTGGCGGGAGTAATCAAAGTAGATCTGAAAATTTTTATTTTCTACTCAATAGCGGGAGCGGTGATATGGGTTGTTCCACTTGTAACGGCGGGGTACCTGCTCGGTAATCAACCTTTTGTAAAGGAAAATCTTGAATACATCATCATCTTAATGGTGGTCTTGTTCACCACCCCTATTATCATTAAGTTTCTTCGTGAGTCGAAAAAATTAAAGAAGGAAGAGGGCTTACGTAATCCTTAAAGGAAGTTTCATTCTATTCTAAATACAATTAAAATACTCAGGATTACATGATCATAGCAGACCGCCGCTTCTTCATTCTGCTCGCTTATTTGCTCACAGCAAGCATCTGTTACTCACAATCAACAAACAATCCGCTGATTCACAATTGGAGATATGCCGGCGTTGAAGAATTTGGCGTGATGAAGCAAGCCGATTCCACAATGAAAAATGACATGCTTCAGTTAAAAGCTGACGGTATATTTATTATGATAAAAAATGGAAAGGAAATTAATGGTGTTTGGTCGGCTAATGAGAAGAATGAAACAATCAGTTTAACTGATTCTAAAACAAAAAAATCTTTGATCTACAACATTAAATCCATTGATGAGAAAACGCTGATAATAGAATACCAGACACCTGACCTGGTAAGGACGCGCTATAAATATGAAGCATCCAACGAAAGATTAAAGTAATATCGAATCGAATCACAGTATATAATGAATCATGAGTGATATTTCAATTACTATAAAACGTTTTGGTTTTCATGAAAAAACAAGAGAAGGTTTAATAACGTTTTTAGTAAATCGAAGCTGCGAGGGAGCCAGCGATTGCCTGGCGGAGCCGTTTGGCAACCCACTTGCGGCCTCACGAATACCATTTAAAATTTGCGTGCTATGAGTAATCGCGACAAATAAAAAAATTCACTCGAACTCACTTTAATCAGAATTGCAAAAGCATGGGAAATACAATTAAATCTATTGGAGTACTAACATCAGGTGGAGATTCTCCCGGCATGAATGCAGCCATACGTGCAGTGGTACGTACTGGAATTCACAACGGGCTGAAAGTCT
>JACCZZ010000180.1 GCA_013695715.1 Chitinophagales bacterium
CCGGCAAACTTCCTGGATGTAGGAGGAACGGCAAATGCACAGACAACTGAAGCAGGTTTCAGGATCATTCTTTCTGATAATAATGTGAAAGCGATTTTAATCAATATTTTCGGTGGCATTGTGCGGTGTGATAGAGTAGCACAGGGAATAGTTGATGCATATCATAGTATTGGCAGTATTCACGTGCCTATTATCGTAAGGTTGCAAGGTACCAATGCAGAGCTTGCTAAAGAGCTTATTGACAAATCAGGGTTAAAGGTGTATTCTGCCATAGAATTGAGGGAGGCCGCAGAGCTCGTCAATAAGGTGCTTGCTGCTTAAGAATATTACCTATTCAACAACATTCAATTTCATTTAATGAAATATAAACAACTTTTAATATTTTCTGTATTTTCTTTAACAGCATTATCTTCATTTGGTCAAAACTCTGTAATAAGGGGTGTGGTATTCGATAAAGAAAATGGAGAGCCTATTATATACACCAATGTAATTTTAAAGGGCACCACAATAGGAGCGCAAACCAATGAAGATGGCATTTTCAATATAGCAAGCATCCCGGCAGGTTCTTACACCATATTTTGTACGCAATTAGGGTATGATACAGTTCAGATTCAGGTTACCATAAGAGCCAATGAGATTAGCAATCAGAAAATATTTTTGACGAAGTCAGCGATTGAGCTTGAAAACATAAATATTTCTGCTGCACGTGAAGAAAAAACGACAGAAACGTCAGTTTCTTTGACCAAAATCTCCACAAGAGACATTGAGCGCATACCATCAATAGGGGGCGAAGCAGATCTTGCTCAATATCTGCAGATATTGCCTGGAGTGATATTTACAGGTGATCAGGGTGGCGAACTTTACATCCGCGGAGGTTCACCAATTCAAAATAAAGTGCTGCTTGATGGAATGACTATTTACAATCCGTTTCATTCTATTGGGCTTTTCTCTGTTTTTGAAACCGATGTAATAAGAAGTGTGAACGTGTTCACCGGTGGCTTTAGTGCTGAATTTGGTGATCGTCTTTCAGCGGTGCTGGATGTGCATACACGCGACGGAAACAAAAAACGATTTGCAGGGAAGGTAGGTGTCAATCCCTTTTTATCGAAAGTGATCCTTGAAGGGCCTATAAAAAAACTGAGTGAGAATGGCTCCAGCGTATCTTACATGTTTACAGGAAAAACGTCGTACCTCGATAAGTCATCCAAACTCTTTTATAGTTATATAGATACCGGTGGATTGCCCTATAGTTTCACAGATTTATACGGAAAAATTTCTTTGAATGGTGCCAATGGCAGCAAGCTTAGTTTTTTTGGCTTCAACTATCGCGATCATGTCAATTATCAATTCATCTCAGACTTTGACTGGAAGTCGTTTGGTATGGGCACCAACTTCGTGATAGTGCCCAGCGGATCAAAGGTTTTAATCGGGGGAACTATATCTTATTCTGATTATAACATTATGCTATTGGAAGCAGATGGAATGCCGAGGACAAGCGGTATCAACGGATTCGATCTGAATATTGACTTTACGTATTTTGTTCCTCATGGTGAAGTAAAATATGGTTTTGATATTGGAGGATTTCGTACAGAGCTCCAGTTTTTTAATTCATTGGGTTTGAAAATTGAACAAAATAACAACACCACCGAGATCTCTGGCTTTGTTGTTTACAAACACATCTTCAATGAAAAGCTTGTTCTTGAGCCGAGTATTCGCCTCCAATATTATGCGTCGTTGCCAGCATTCTCTCCTGAACCCCGCTTATCTCTTAAATACAATTTCACAGATGCCATCCGATTAAAAGCTGCTGCCGGCATTTATTCTCAGAATTTTATTAGCACGAAATCGGATCAGGATGTAGTAAATTTGTTTACCGGATTTTTAAGCGCACCCGATGATCAACTTATAAGTGTTGATGGGAAACCGGCAACAAACAACCTTCAGCGTGCATATCAGGGAGTTTTCGGCATTGAAGTAGATGTCACAAGATTTTTGGAAGTCACAGTGGAACCTTACTATAAATTTTTTAGCCAATTAATTAATATAAACAGGAGCAAGATTTTTCCGGAAGATCCGGATTTCGAAATTGAAAATGGAAAGGCTTATGGCATTGATTTTCTTGCCAAATATGATTATAAGAATTTTTATCTCTGGACTGCTTATTCGCTGGGGTTTGTTGAACGGAATAATGGTGAGCAAATTTACCCTCCTCATTTTGACAGACGTCATAATTTAAACATTGTTGCAGCTTATTCATGGGGGAAAAATAGGAGCTGGGAGGTAGATGCACGAATCAACTTTGGCTCAGGTTTTCCCTTTACTTTAACACAGGGATTTTATGAGCAAATAAATTTTCTTGACGGAATAAATACAAGCTATACAACACAAAACGGAAATCTCGGTATTGTCTACGACGATAGCTTAAATACCGGCCGATTGCCTTATTATCACCGCCTTGATCTTGCAGCCAAGAAAAAATTTCAGCTTTCAGAAAATGTTGAGCTTGAAATAACTGCAAGCGTTATAAATGTATATGATCGTAAAAACATTTTTTATTTTGATCGCATAAATTATCAGCGCGTAAATCAGTTGCCCATACTACCAAGCGTAGGAGCATCGTTATCATTCTAAATTACTTCCGGCTCCATCATTTCTTCCTGGATTACACATTCGTTTAAATTTTAACATTAATTGTCGGATTTAGCAGCAGTTAAATGCTGATTTCGTCTATTTCTTTCGATTCAAAGATTTAATATGAAACTCAATACTTGTAGGTAATTTACTCTACAATAAGCTGACCATGGATATGCGCGTTTCCAAACCTCTTAATTTTTAAATGAATCATGTAAGTATAAGAATACAACTTGTTTACACGGTGTGCATATCATTTTTGATTTTACGTGTAAAAGGATTGCTGAACACATCAATTTTGATCTGTTAATATCCTAATATAAGTACTAATGATTAAAAGAATTTTAATTAGGGCGATTATTTCATATTCACTGCTGCAACCTCTTCTGTCCCAGGCTCAGGAGACAATGATTTATAAAGAGGATAATGTACATTATCGGCGTGGTATGGAATTGTTTCAGCATAACAAGTTTGGGTCGGCAGAGGAAGAATTTAACCAGGCCATTATTGAGATAAAAAACAATGGTGAAACTAATGATCATTTGTTTTTAATCAATGCCTATTATTACCAGGCACTTTGCAGTAAGAACCTTGCACGGCCAGATGCTGAAAAGTTATTTTTTGACCTCGTAGATCATTTTGAGAAAAGTCCAGTTACGAGATTGTCTTATTTTCATCTTGGAGACATATATTTTGAGAAGAAAAAATATGATAAGGCAATAGCATCGTATAAGCAAGCAGATAAAGATGACTTGAATCCTGTGCAAAAGACAGAGTATGCCTTTCAATTAGGATTTTCTTACTTCTATAAAAAAGACTTTGATAAAGCCCAGCCTTTATTTGGAGAAGTAATGAATCTGGAAGGGAAATACTACTATCCTGCAAACTATTATTACGGATACATTTCTTATAAAAAAGGAGATTATGCCCAGGCATTAAAATCATTTAAGGTAGTTGAAAAGTCATCCTTATATGAGCCTATTGTTCCTTATTACATTGCTAATATAAAGTATCACCAAAAGAAGTATGACGAAGTGATTGAATATGCATCCGCGCTAGCAGATAAAAAAGTACAATACACCCTTGAGATGCAGCAGTTGATCGGCAAATCCTATTTTCAAAAAAAACAATACGATAAAGCGCTGCCCTATTTAACCGCGTATATGAGCGGCACAAACAAAATCAACAAATCAGATCTTTATCAAATAGCCTACTGCCAGTATGAAGTCAAAAATTATAATGAAGCAATCAATTCCTTTAAAGAATTGAATGTAGTCAAAGACTCTCTTGGTCAAAATTCGATGTACCTGCTCGCGAACAGTTACTTAAAGACTAATCAGAAGAATGAGGCCAGGCTTGCCTTTGAAGAAGCCTCAAAGCTTCCTTTTGACCCTTTTGTGAAGGAGCAGGCTACTTTTCAATTCGCAAAGCTTTCTTATGATCTGAATTATCATGATGTCACAGTAAAATCACTTCAGAATTTTATATCTGAGTACCCTAACTCTAAGTATACTGATGAAGCTAAGGAATATCTGAGCCTGGAGCTATTAGCAACCCAGGACTTTAAGGATGCATTAGAAGTTTTAAGAAGCATAACAGATAAAAATCTACAAATCAGAAAAGCCTATCAAAAAGTTTCATACTCCTATGCTACCGAGCTTTATAATCTAAAGGAGTACGAAAACGCATTGA
>JACCZZ010000189.1 GCA_013695715.1 Chitinophagales bacterium
ATTATTAATTTTTATGATTTGATACTGTCCCGAGAAGATTTCACAATCTCTCCCTCAATGCTTTTGATACAGCTTCGCTAACGGAGTTGACGTGAAGCTTTTTATAGATATGCTTTATGTGGGAATGAACAGTGTCGTAACTGATCTTCATTTTATCAGCAACCATCTTATAAGAATTGCCATTAACTAAATTTTTAAGCACTTCTTTTTCACGATCTGATAAATTAAATGCATCCGATGCAGCAGGAGCATTTTTCTGCTGCAGCAGATGCAGAACTTTGCGTGCAATGGATGGAGTCATAGGTGCCTCTCCAGTATGAACTCTTTTCACCGCATTGATAAGGTGGGTAAGCGTTTTGCTTTTTACTATATAACCAGAGGCACCCGCGCAGATGGCATCAAATACCTTGTCATCATCCTCAAAAATCGTAAGCATCATGATCACCTGATTTGGGAATTTCTTTTTGATAGCACAAGTGGCCTCTATACCGCTGATTTCCGGCAAACCAATATCCATGAGTACCACATCAGGTGTATGAGCTTCTACCATTTCTACTGCTTTAGATGCATCCTTAAATGCACCGAGCCATTCAAACTCGATATGAGAGGTAAAAAGCAATTTCAGTGAATCACGGATTCGTTTGTTATCATCAAAGACAATTATTTTTATTGGAGCCATTGGGGCGTAAAATTCTTCTTAATTCTGACAGGTGCCCATCGCCAATTATGGTGATAGCCCCTTTTCAGGCTTCACGTGTTCTGCTTAGTTTTACCGGTACCTGAACGCAAATACGAGCTCCATTTCCCTGTGCTGAGTGAATAAGAAACTCCGCGCCAATCTCTTTTGCCCGCTGATTCATGTTTATGATTCCGTTGCCATTGTATCTGTTTGCCTGATTTATATCAAACCCTTTACCATTGTCGTACAGTTCAACAACAAGCATATGATCTTTTTGGCAAATTGAAGCCTCAAATTTTGAACAGCTTGCATATTTAACTGCGTTGTAGACGGCTTCTTTGAAAATCAGAAAAATGTTCTTACGTTGTTCAATAGAAAGCCGAAGTGTATCAGTAACATCAGTTTCAAAACAGAATTTTATGTCTCGTGCAGCAAGTAAATCTGCTGCATAATTTCTCATCCTTATGGTTAGTTTTTCAAAACTGTCATTCAAGGGATTGATTGCCCACACCATATCACTCATCTCATCTACCAGTTCATGTGAGGATTCTTCAATTTTACGCAACAGTATTTTGAGCTGCGATTGCTTGTCTTCCGGCAGTTGTTGTGCCATTTCACTGTAATAAGAAATACTGCCAAGGGTAGAACCGATGTTATCATGCAAATCGCGGGCAATTCGGGTACGTACTTGTTCGCGAACTACCTGACGCTTTAGTAATTGCGCTGTGTCGAATAACAGATAATGTTTTATAACCTTTCCATTTTTGAAATAATCTATCGCAATGCCTCTTATGTTGATGGCGTTTCCTGTAGCTGCCATGCCTTGTAAGTCTGCAACATGAACTCCCGTCCATATGATCATTGATACTACCTTATTATCCTCTGCAATTTGCTGTTCAACAGTTATTTTATTGTCTTTGAAAGCCCCTGCAAACTTTTGGTATTGCATTATATATTGAGCCTTATTCAACTTTTGCTGACCAAAAAAGTCTGCCGTAAAATCATCATCCAGATACATATCATACCTGTCCTTCAAACCTTCAGTCCCAAATGCCTCATGCCACTCTTTAGCAATTCGTTTATTTTTTTTCTGATTCATAATCCTTGATTGTGCTAAAGGGTAAAAGACTCTAGCCATGTTGTGCAAGTCCAGCCTGCATCACTTATCAAAGAGGAAATATAGACCAGCACAGCAATGCTTCTTTAAGTGCTAATATAATAAATTATATATTGTATTTTATCTTTCCAATCCTTAAGAATTGTTTTTTTTGAACTCCTATTGGTAAATAGGCCTCACTTTCAAAATTATACTCTGACAAATACTGGAAGTTCTCTACCCAAGATTCCTGGGGATTCAATTAGCCAATAGAGACTATCATACACAATTGGGCTCGAAGCATTAAATTACACAACACTTTAGCATGATTATGTATGAAATTATTCTTTTCAACACTCTTCCATAGTGAAACCTATCCACACAACATCTTTATGCAGGATGGGGTAGCTGCGGGCTGTATGCACATGGGAGTGCGTGGGGTAATTAACTTTCTTGCTCTTCATCTTGGTATTGCCAAACCTTCATCCTTCTCCTTAACCAGAATCTTTGATTATAAAAAAAATTTGCATAGAGCCTCAAAAGAATCATTCTATGAACATTCCCTTGAAGCAAATGATATTGACGTGTCAACGACCTTGCTTGCCTGGCGTGATGAATTGAAACTTGCAGGCTGGAATTTTAAAACGAATAAATCAACTCCACCACGGCTTCAGAAACTTGCAGAGGCGGAGGGGGCTGGAATTACGGGAGGCTTGCCGGAAGCATACCATGAAATAATAAGGTTGCTTCAGCAAAAAACAGATTTGCCTCTTCAAGAGATCATTGTTCATGAACCAATGCACCTGCTGCCACCTTTCATGCAAACATTATTTCACTTGCTTATGAAATCGGGAGTAACGATTAAAGAGCGATCCATTCATATAACTAATAATAATACAGATCTGCACAATCTGAGGGATGCAGTACTTGAAAAAAAACAGAAGCAAAAATTAGAATTGCAAAAGGATGGTTCAATTCAAATAATCAAATTAAGTGATCTGCTATCTGCCGGAAAAGGTGTTGCTGCTCTGATAGCAGATAACAACTCATTCGCACCTGTAATTATCAATGAATTTGCAGACCCGTCACTATCACTATCATTAGGTGAAAAGGGTTTGCCATCAACTGGCCAGGCTCTTAATGCAGCTTCGCACCCCGATCTTCAATTGCTTGCAATTATTCCTGTTTGGTTATGGAAGCCATACAACCCTCAGCAGGTACTTGATTTCTTACTCTCCCCTTTAAATATTTTACCTACAGGTCTCTGTTCTAAATTGTCCCAAAAATTTTCTAAAGAACCCGGAATTTCTTTACATCAGTGGTCTGAAATAGCAGAAGAGTATTTTATTACAATTAAGGTTGAAAAAGAAAAATCAAAGTATATAGAAAGGTTAAATCTTATTTTGAATGCAGCGATTGATTCATCTGAAAAAATTGCCACCTCTAAAATCCATGATTACTATAGTTACTTCTATAGCATCTTAAACAGCCGTTGCCATGCAACAACAGATGAAGATATAAGACATCGGTTGCAAAAATTGTGCAGCACATTTAAAGATTTGATTGACGTCTTGAAAATGGTGCAAGAAGAATCGCTGAGCAAACTTGAATTAGAACAGTTGCTTGCACTCATTTTACAACCTGTCTCTGTGGTTCCGTTTGAACGGGAAGCATACAGCCTGCATGAAATATCTAAACCTGGTCTATTGTGCGGACCATGTGATGATCTGCTTTGGTTCGGTTTCGCGTCTACAGGAAATGTTCATGCATTGTGGGAGGTCTGGACACCAGACGAGCTCCAATGGCTCTATAAAAACAATATTTATTTAGAAAGTGCTCAACAAAAAGCGAAGAGGCATTTTTGGTTTATAACTCAATGGCTTCGGTTTGTAAACAAGAGGCTAATATTGGTAATACCCTCTGTTGTAAATGGTGAACCTTCGCAGCCACATCCCTTTCAATCTTTCCTCAAAGCTTGTTTCAGCAATCTGCATGATATCACCATTCATGCAGAACAGCCCTCGCAGTTACGATTGCTGGATGACAAAAAGGCAAGAACAAAAAAAGTGAAAATAAACGCGATACCATCCTGGCCTGTCTACTGGGAAATCAAAAACGGTGATTTACTAAATTATAGAGACAGTCCGGAATCATTTAATTCTTTAGGCAAGCTCATTCAATATCCTTATCAATGGGTGATGAACTATAAGGCTAAGCTTAGGCCTGGCGATTATTTTAACATGCCGCCAATGTTCTTGTTTTATGGAAATCTCTCTCATGCCATTTTTCAGAATTTATTGATAATGCCAGATGTTCTTAATACAAGAGAAAAAGAACTTAGAAACAGATATGAAATTGTTGCGGCAGATATGATCCTAAGTCAGGGAATGCTTTTAAACATTCCTGGAAACGAAGGCACTTTAAAATTTTTCAAAGACAATCTTTTTGAAAAATTCAAAACACTGCTTAAGATAATAAAAGAAAACAACTGGACAGTGGAAGGTTGTGAACTGTCAATTAAGGGTAAAATAGGAGAAGAAGAAATATTAGGAAGGTGTGATATTTTGTTACAACGAAATAGAAAGGGTAAAGTAGAAAAAGCAATTATTGATCTGAAGTATGCAAACACAAAGAAATACCGCGATCTGATGTTGGGGAGGGAAGACTTGCAACTGGCAATCTATTCAAGACTTTTTCATCCTGAAGGAAGGCACTGTGCTACCTCTTATTTTATTATAAGGGAGGGGAGAATGCTCACCACCTGCAGCGACTTTTTCAAAGGTGCAATAGTACTAAGCGAAGAACAAAATTTTTCAGAAACATATTCTCATCTGCTTCAGAGAATGCAAAATACAATTAAATTCAGACGATCAGAATTGGCAAAGGGAAAAATTGAAGTTGGCGATAATGCTTGCATTGAAGATCTTAATCTATTTAAAAATAATGGAGAGGAGTACCTGCTTCCTAAAATAAAAAGCAGGATGAAGGTGCGTTCAGAATATAATGATTATACTACATTTGTTGACACTGAATGAACTTCAATAACATCAGGCATATCAGTGCAAGTGCAGGTAGTGGCAAAACATATCGTCTTACGAAAGAATTGGCTGCATTGCTTAACAAAAAAAATACTCCTTATTATCATCCGTCACAAATTATTGCAACAACATTCACCCGTTCTGCTGCTGCCGAGCTAAGAAACCGTGTTCGAGAAGAAATATTGGAACAAGGTGATTTGGAAACTGTCTCATTGCTAGATCAGTCTCTGATCGGCACGGTTAACAGCATTAGTGGGCAACTGTTGTCACTTTTTTCTTTCGATATAGGTCTTTCGCCGGTGCTCCGTGTAATAGAAGATGAAGAGAAAGATATCTTTTTTCAGGTTGCTATATCAGGTTCATTAAATGAAGAAGTGCTGTCGAAAATGAATGAGTTAGGTGAACGATTTTCGGTGAAACAGTCTGACATTAGGCAGGTGATACAATCAATTGCCGACTATGCAAGAAGCAATGAGATCAGTAAAGAAACGCTCCAAGGCTCAAGAGACGATTCAGTGAGATCTATACTCTGCCGACAGCCTGAGGCTCAAAAAGAAATTTCAAAATCCAAATCAGAACTATTTTCAATAATTCCACCAATTACAGCCGAAGTAAACCGGATAAATGATCAAACTAAAAAAACAAGGAACTGCCTCCACGATTTAGATAAATTTTATTATCATGTAAAATATAAGCATATAATACCCTGGGCAGATTGGGCAGCACTTACAAAGCTTTGTCCTGGCAGCAAATCTAAAAAAGCAGGATTGTTTGATGAAGTAATTAAACGGGCTTCTGCTCACATACAATTTTGGGAATTTCAAAATGATATCAAAGAGTATATTGATCTGTGCTTCAATACGGCAATAGATTCATTAGGGTTTTACCACACTTTAAAAAAAGAACGTGGTCTAATAGATTTTGTTGATGAGGAGGCCTACCTGATTACTGCCCTTGACAAGCCTGAAGTAAGACATCGGTTTGCTCAGCAATTTAAAATATTAATGGTGGATGAATTTCAGGATACCAGCCCATTACAACTTGCATTGTTTCTCAAAATCTCATCTTTGGTAGAAAAAGTAATTTGGGTAGGTGATCCAAAGCAATCCATTTATGGATTTCGCGGCAGTGATTCAGAGCTCACCAATACTGTTACCAAAATCCTGGGGCAGCCTGCTCCTGAAGATATTTTGCAGACGTCTTACAGGTCAAGGCCTGAATTGGTCGAAATAGTGAACAGTCTTTTTTTACCTGCTTTTCAAAGATTAGAAAATCATCTTTCAAAAGAACAAATTGAACTAAAAGCTCATCGCAAACAAAATAAAAAATTACATGCCGCTTTCCAGTTTTGGGGCTTTAAATGGGCAGGTTCAAAAAAAACAAATAATGCAAAATTTAACAGTCAGCTTGCCGCAAGAGTAGCTGATTTTATTAATAGTAAGCCTCTGATCGAAGACCAGGAAACAAAATTCTTACGGGAGGCAAAACCCGGTGATGTAGCCATTCTTTGCCGAAATAATATCCATTGCAGGGAGTTAGCGAATGCTTTGCGTGACCAGGGTGTGCAGGCTGTTGTTGCTAACACTGGCCTGCAACGAACAGCAGAATGGCGTCTACTGAAAGCATGCCTGCATTTACTATTAGATGAACGTGACACCTTATCAAAAGCAGAGATACAATTTCTAACATCTGAAAACCATGATGTCGAAACGTTGCTTGATGACCGGCTTCAGTTTTTAGAAGATGCCGGTCACAATGATTATATAAATTACAGTTGGCTTAATGATCACGAAACTGTTAAATGGATAAATGAACATAGAACGCACCTTAAATCCCAATCAATAAGCGGAATTGTACAGCTCATGTATTCGGGCCTCGATTTTCAAAGCCTTGTGATGCAATGGGATAATGGAGCGCAAAGAATTGCCAATCTGCAACAGATGCTGATGTATGCTACTTTATTTGAAGATTACTGTGCAAAACTTGGTCTTCTTTCAAATGCCCATGGCTTTCTTACATGGTTTGATGTGCTTGCAGAAAATGAAAAAGATGCAAGAGGAGTTGTTGCAAATGAATTTGCTGTAAACGTACTTACATATCATAAAGCAAAGGGATTAGAGTGGCCTGTGGTGATCTTGTACGGCTTGGATGAAGAACATGATCTCAATTTATTCTCCGTTCGGGTTATTGCAAAAGATAGAATGGAATTTGAAAAACCTCTTGAAGGGAGAACACTTCGTTACTGGCCATGGCCTTATGGCAGTTCCCAATATGGTCTAAAACGTGGTTATGAAAAATTTAAGGAACTATGCAACGAAGCTGAAGACTATAATTCTTTTAATGAAAAAGAAAAAGCTGAACAACTGCGGCTGTTATATGTCGGTTTTACAAGAGCACGGGATTATCTAATAATAAACTATAAAACAGAAAAGAAGCAATTATGGCTGCAATTGCTTATTGAAGATGATATTGAAACACTCACAGGTGTCTCAACAAATAATTATGATGATGAAGTAAATATCAACAAGCATTTTAACAGTATGGTTAGAATATGGATAAGCAGCTATAGCGATTTCGCAAAACCTATTAAATCCGTTAACAGATGGGTAGATGTTTTT
>JACCZZ010000209.1 GCA_013695715.1 Chitinophagales bacterium
CCGGCTGATACCAGTAATTCTGGTATAAACTCCATAAATTACCTGCATCATATGTCCTTAATATTTTGCCATCATAGCCCCCAATAAATCCTGTATCCTCATTTACAAAAAATACTGAATACAGCGCTTTATCAATTCCTGACCCCTGTTCAACCCAGGTAGCTCCGCCATCATTTGTTTTAAGAATATTTCCCTGATAATAACGATCGCCTCCGCATATGTATCCGGTCATATCCTCTGTAAACCAGATGCGATTCAAGTCGTTGCTCGTTCCAGAATTTAGTTCGGTAAAAACAAATTCCTGTTTCTCTTTTTGGCAAGAAGCAGCTATAAGCACAGTACAATATAAAAAAGCATTCCACAAATTATTAGGTGGTGATCTTAAAATTCCTTTTACCATCACATTTTGCAGGTGCACCTCACCGCTGAGTTGAGATCGTTTCTATGGATTTAAGCAAAATGTTGCAGGCGCTATTTATTTCGTCTTCTGAAATAGTTAGTGGGGGCGCAATCCGCATGCAATGGGGTGCGAACAAAAACCAATCCACTACGAGACCGTTTTCTACACAGTTATTAATAACCTTCTTATTAAAGTCCTCATCAGAAAATACTAATGCCATTAATAAGCCTGCGGCTCTAAACTGTTTTATGCTTCTATGTTTTAACCGTTGATTAAATAGTTCTTCCTTGCCTTGCACTTTATCTATCAAATTCTCTTCAAATAGAACTTCCATTTAGGCATTTCCTTAAGCGCAACATATAGCATTCCCTCAAAAGGTAGTCAGATGTCCAAGTACAGGATCATGGGTGAGTAACTGCATATATTGTTGGGATGAGATAAATGCACCAAGTGGTAACCCGCCGCCCAAGGATTTGGCTAACAATAGAATATCAGGAATTACGCCCTGCTGTTCGAAAAAAAACAATGTGCCGGTTCGGCCCACGCCGGTCTGAATCTCATCAAAAATCAGCAAGGCTCCTGTTTCATTGCATCGTTTTCTTATTTCAGGTAAAAACGCGGGCTGAGGAAGTATTACTCCTGCCTCTGCCTGTATAGGCTCCATAATTACAGCCGCTGTTTTTTCCGTTATCTGATCAATTGCGTGAATATCGTTAAATGGCAGCAACCTATTGCCTGGTATTAAAGGGCGATAAGCATGCTTCCAATATTCATCACCCATAAGACTTAATGCCCCTTGCGTATGACCATGATAAGATTTAAAAAATGAAACAAACTCTGTGCGGCCCGTAACTCGCTTTGCAAGTTTCATAGCTCCCTCCGTAGCTTCAGTGCCTGAATTGGTGAAGTAAACTGAATCTAATTTCTCTGGAAGATGATCAGTCAATAGCTTAGCGTACGACACCTGAGGTGATTGAATAAATTCCCCATAAACCATCAGGTGCAGATAATGCTTCAATTGTTCTTCTATTGCAAAAACCACTTTAGGATGCAAGTGTCCTACATTGCTGACGCTGATTCCGGAGATAAGATCTATGTATTTCTTTCCGTCATGGCCAAAAAGATAAACTCCCTCTGCACGCTCAATTTCCAGCATCATCGGATTTTCCGATGTCTGCGCCAGGTGGCGTAAAAACAATTGACGATCTGAAATCATTATTATCTCGCCTGATTATAAATGTTCAAATTACGCGGATTAAAAATTTACACTCACTTTTGAATAATAATAAGTTTCTTGAGAAGATTATTACTCTTATTAAACTACGTGAGTGTAATACAGTTAGGCGACAAAACTGAGGAGCATCTCATTCTTAAGAGTGCCCCACGAAAGGTTTGGAATCCGGTATTTTCTATTGGTGTTATTAGCTTTGTTACTTCTATGCTTTTCCGTGGTTTTTTAGATGCAAGTCTTGCTGTTTTACCACTTGCACTTTCTACGGTCATCCTGTTCTCCGGCATTTGGATCCTATCGGGAAATGGCCTTGTAGTATTTGACAAGCAGGAATCAAATTGCTATTTCATCTATAAGCATCTGGGGTACCTTCAAAAAATTTATACTTATCCTTTAACATCAATTGACAAAATTCTTATAACAGGAGCTACTACAAAACAGACGTTGAAATTGTGTAAAGATGATGGCAATATGGTGCGTCTTACAAATTCTGAAGATAATGATCAATTGCGCTTTATTGGTAATGAACTCTCTGTATTTCTGCAAATTCCTTTTGAAAGATAGCTCAATAAGAGTAATCAATGAATGAGATCCATTTTTCTTTTTTACTAAAACGATTAGTTTTGCAGTCCTTTGCAAAAAGGGGTGGGGTAGCTCAGTTGGTAGAGCAACGGACTGAAAATCCGTGTGTCGCCAGTTCAATTCTGGCCCTCACCACAACCATTTTCTTCCAAGACTGCCTTAGCTCCGATAAAGAATACTGTCACCCCGCTGGGGTTTTGGGCTCTAGGTATTATCGTGCTACCATACTGTCGTCCCTACGGGACTTGCTTTGCATCGTTAAAAAGGTGTGCTACGAAAGACCTAAAAAAGATATGCTTATCGAAATCGCAAATTATTACCATTGTCCTTCCAACGATTTGCTTAGCTCCGTTAGGAGCGGAAGTATGGTAGAAAGCAGAAATGAAAATATACACAGCCCCAGACGGGGCGAAAGATTTTCTTAATTAAGGGTAAGACCCACCGCAGGATAATTAAACAACCTAAAAGACATCTGCTTAAATGCAGAGAGAATATTGTAAGCAGTAGAAAATTGATTCACCGTACTACTGGCCCTATGTGACTTGCTTTAAGATTGAATCATAATATTTACAATATTGGCGGATCTTACAAATTTCGCATTTTGGTTTTCTTGCAACACAAACATATCTGCCATGCAATATCAACCAATGATGCGCTAGAGAAATTTTATTCTCCGGAATATGCTTGATCAATTGCATCTCTGTCTGATATGGATTTTTAGCTCCCCTGGTTAAACCAAGCCGCGCCGAGACTCTGAAAACATGAGTATCAACTGCCATTCTCGGTTGATTAAAGATACAAGAGGCAATTACATTCGCCGTCTTTCTGCCCACACCGGGCAGTCGCTGCAATTCCTCATCTGATGAAGGTATTTCACCATTAAATTCATGCACCAGCATTCTCGCCATGGCTACCAGGTGTTTGGCTTTATTATTTGGAAAACTGATGCTTTTGATTAATTCATAAACCTCCTCTAAAGTAGCCTTTGATAAGGTTTCAGGATTGGGAAACCTCCCGAAAAAGGCAGGAGTCGTTATGTTCACACGCTTATCTGTGCATTGTGCAGAAAGGATAACTGCTACTAATAGCTGATACGGTGAAGCGTATTCTAATTCGGTGGCTGCATCAGGCTGGTGCTTGCTAAAAAAAGCAATAACTCCTTCATACCGCTCCTTTCGGGTCATACTCAAAAATACAAACACTATTACCGCTCAACCATTAGCGAAATAATTTTGCCTTCAACTTTTTCACTACCTTAAATGACTAAGCTGGTTGGAAAGTTATTTAGTAAAAGAATCAAGCGTGAGATTCTTCGCAGGCAGTTTGCCTGCTGTAATCCAAAATAATGTTTACGGATGTTTCACTAGGTTGCAGCGGAACAAAATTAAGAGATTCTGCAGAGGAGATCATTTCTGAAAATAAATGAGAAATATCCGAATCTTCAGAAATCCATAATTTAATCTTTATATCTTCTTCATGGGTAGTTTCCCTGTACAAGAAGCGTAAAAGATCGTTGGGTGTAAAGTTGTGTGTCATAGGCCTTTTCAGATTTGTTCCGTTTGTGAGAACAACACTTTAACGACCGACAAAACCTATATTGTATAATTTATGTAAAATTATTTTTAGGAGATGACTCCCCATAGATTAATCCCGGGTACAGAAAAACCTTTGACTAACCTCTTGAATCAGCTACTATAGAACAATTTGTTTTTCTGTTTGCATTTTCCGAAGATTAATCAATGCATACCTCATTCTTCCAAGAGCCGTATTTATGCTTACGTTAGTGATTTCTGAGATTTCTTTGAAGCTCAGATCTGCGTAATGGCGGAGAATTACCACTTCTTTCTGTTCTACTGGAAGCTGATCAACCATAGACCGTACCCTCTCGTGTGATTGCTTGCGAATCACCATTTTTTCCGGATTCCCATCCGAAAATTGTAATACGTTGAAGATATCGAAGCCTTCTGGGGTTACTATCTGTGGCGTTCGCCTTGTTTTTCGATAAAAATCAATGCATAGGTTATGAGAAATGCGCATCACCCAGGGGAGAAATTTCCCTTCTTCCTGATATTGTCTGGCCGAAGCTTTCGAACGACCTTAATAAATGTTTCCTGGAACAGATCTTCAGCCAGGTATTGATCGCGCAGAAACATGAATATGGAAGTAAAGATTTTACTTTTATGCCTCCGGATTAATATTTCCAGAGCTTGTTCATTTCCATTCATGTAT
>JACCZZ010000216.1 GCA_013695715.1 Chitinophagales bacterium
CAATCAGTACTTTTTGAAAACGACGATCTAAAGCACCGTCTTTTTCAATATACTGACGGTATTCGTCGAGCGTAGATGCTCCAATACATTGGAGTTCTCCGCGGGCTAACGCAGGTTTAAAGATATTCGACGCATCTAAAGATCCCGTTGCCCCACCGGCACCTACAATAGTATGTATTTCATCAATAAATAATATTACATCACGGTTCTTCTCGAGCTCATTCATTATGGCTTTCATCCGTTCTTCAAACTGACCGCGATACTTAGTTCCGGCAACAAGGGCAGCAAGATCAAGCATCACAATTCTTTTATCAAAGAGCACCCGTGAAACTTTTCGCTGATGTATTCGAAGTGCGAGGCCTTCCACAAATGCAGTCTTTCCAACTCCTGGTTCACCAATTAATATAGGATTGTTCTTTTTTCTTCTGCTAAGAATCTGAGAAACCCTTTCTATTTCAATATCCCTCCCCACTATGGGGTCCAGGGTTCCTTCTTCCGCCTGTCGGGTAATGTCTCTTCCAAAATTATCAAGAACCGGAGTACGGGATTTTGCTGCAGGGGCTTTACGTGCTGCGTTTCCAGCCTTCGATTTCTCTTCTTCAAATCCCTCATCTTCATCGTGATGTTCGTTAGAAGATTCATCTTTCATCTCTTGTTGAAGAAAGTCGAGCTCTGCCTTGAAGGAATCATAGTCAATTTCAAACCTCGACAACACCTCTGTAACAACTGCGTCTTTATTTTTCAGTATTGATAAAATGAGGTGCTCGGTTCCTATTGTATCAGATTTTTGAACTTTGGCTTCAAGAATCGTGATCTTCAGCACTTTTTCTGCCTGTTTTGTCAGAGGCAGATTATTTACATTAACATTATGATGATGAATGGCTTTATCGCGTATTGAGTCTTCAATTGCTTTGCGCATGAGGATTATATCAATGTCCATCGATTTTAGCACTTTAATCGCAAGCCCTTCTCCATCACGAATGAGGCCCAGCAATAAATGCTCAGTACCGATAAAATCATGACCTAAACGCAAGGCTTCTTCCCTGCTATATGAGATTACTTCTTTTACTTTAGGTGAAAACTTTGCTTCCATTTTGAGGTTTTAATCAAAGCATGAACCAACAATAATTTAGTACGATTTGTCAGCTTTGAGGGTTAAACTTACCAAGACTTAAAGTTATTTACAAATTTCACTGAACATCCTATTTTCTTTTCAACACAATAAACTTAATTGTCTATATTATCATAACTAAATGTGCTTTGATAAGGTTGCATCATCATTCAAAAACATGACCACTTTTAAATTTATAACCATCCAAAGAAAGGATTTCAAATGATACGACTGCAATTGATTCTGCGTGCTGTAAATACTTTACAAGCAGTTTTAGTTCGTTTTTAAGCCTGGTAAATTATAGAAAAGACTGATTTCATATCTTCTGATGTACCATCTCTCTCTTCTGTTCCTTCCATTAATTTTTGACTATTTTGCGACCGAAACATCGAAGAGTCATGAAGTTTGGAATTGACAAACAGGAAAATTACAGTGTCTTTGCTTTAGAAGAAGATAAGCTGAATTCTCAGGTAGCTCCATTGCTCAAGTCAGAGATGATATTGTTGAATGCTGAGGGTATTCGTAACATCATATTTGATATGAGCAAAATTAAGTTTGTTGATTCATCTGGTCTCAGCTCAATACTGATCTCTAACCGCCTCTGTAAAAACTCAAAGGGTACGTTTGTGTTAACTGGAGTAAATGATGTAGTAATGCGCCTCATTAAAATATCTCAGCTCGACACGATTCTGCACATTGTCCCTACGGTGCAGGAAGCCAAAGATCTTGTATTAATGGAGGAAATTGAACGTTCGTTTAATGATGAAGGTGAAGCATGACCTTTGAAGTTACGATTCTGGGTAGCAATTCTGCGTTGCCTTCCCACGGCAGGCACCCTACTTCACAAGTGGTAAATCATAATGAAAATTTATATCTTCTTGATTGCGGCGAAGGAACACAGATACAGCTAAGCACGTACAAGATTAAACGCAGCAAAATCAATCACATCTTCATCAGCCATCTTCATGGCGATCATTATTACGGGTTAATCGGATTGCTTACCTCCTATCACTTATTAAAAAGAACAGAGCCAGTTAATCTGTATGGCCCAAAAGGTCTGAAAGAGATCCTTGAAGTTAATTTTAGGTATTCCGATACACGGCTGGTGTACACACTTAATATTCATGAGATTAATTGTTCAGATAGCGAGTTAATATTAGAATCAGATCAGTTGGCCATCAGCACTATTCCAATGAAACATAGGATTCCCTGCTGTGGATTCTTATTTAGGCAAAAGCCTGCAGGTCGGAAAATTATTGCAGAAAAAATCGCCTTCTATGAGATTCCATTATCTGCAATCCCAGATCTTAGAACGGGAAAAGACATATCGTTGGGTGATAGAAAAATACCTAACGAGGAACTTACAACCGATCCACCCATTCCGAAGAGTTATGCTTATTGCTCTGATACCCTTTACAATGAAACCTTTTTAAATATCATTCATGGAGTGGACATGATGTATCATGAAACTACATTTATGGATGATTCAAAAGGTCGTGCTGAAATAACCTACCATTCTACAACACTACAAGCTGGAATGATTGCTAAAAAGGCAGCAGTAAAAAAGCTCTTAATAGGTCACTTTTCTTCAAAGTATGATGATCTGAGTTTACTCCTCCAAGAGACGAAATCGATTTTTGAAAATACAGAATTGGCGGAGGAGGGGAAAATCTTCAAAATATAATAGAATAGAATTCTTTCGGTAAAAAAGGTGTAATACCTGGCTTTAAAATTTACCTGGTTATTATTCTAAAATGGCCTAGGCGGGTTTGAAGGCAGCCGGGGATAAGAATAGTATTATCAATATACAGTGTTTCAAGACTATGAATGGAACATATGGTTTCAGGAATTTTAAGCAAGGGACCACTATGAGATACATCCATCTCTACCAAAGTTTTTATATTCCCCAGCGATACGGGCAAATCCTCAAGTGAATTTTTTCCCAAAATCAAAAATCGCAGATTTGTAAGTTTTCCAATTTCTTTAGGTAAATGCTGTAGTTGGTTGTCATTCAAATAAAGAAACTCAAGGTTTGAAAGGTTGCTTATCTGGTCTGGTAATTCTGATAGGTAGTTGTTTGAGAGCTTTAGTTCTTTTAGTTTGGAAAGTTTTCCTACTTCAACAGGCACAGACTTCAATTCATTATAAGCAAATGAGAGCCTTGTCAGATTTGTCAGGAGTCCTACTTCAGCAGGAACTTTTTTCAAACGGCTGCTTGTAACAGAGAGGTACTCTAATGTGGTAAGTTTTCCTATTTCAGCAGGTAATGAATCAATATGAACTCTCAGAAGAATCAATTCCTTGAGATTTCTAAATTGTTGGATTTGCGGGGTGAGCGTACCTAAATTCTTATTTGAAATCTTGAGTCTTTCAACTGCCCGAGGATTATTGAGAGCCTTATCAAGGTTGGTATAGGTGTGATAGGTTGAACATCCAAGTGAAAGCAGGCAGAAGCTTAAGCAGATTGAAAAATAAACTGTTCGTTGATAGATAAACATTTTTAAAATAAGATACAATATTCAAAAAATTGATTACTCTTTTTCTTTATCCTTCTTATCTTTTTTCTCCAGTTTTTTTTCTTTTTTCTCCTCTTTTTTATCTTTGTCTTCAGGGTTGTTTTTATCAAAAATCTTTTCAAGCGTCGACTTGTTGTCTTCTTCCTTTTTGTTTATTGCTGCAAGATTTATTTCCTGATCTATAGAAGGAAATAAAGCCTGAACAAAGGCATTCCGAAGTACTTCTATGATAGCTGTCCATATCTTTGTATCAGGATTTGACAAATCACCCTCCAATGGAATTTTTGTAGCGAATTGATCTTTAGGCTGATTCGTTAGTATATCAGTCACTGTACCCACAACCCCCTCCCAAAGCTTATGGAGAAAGCTGTCATTCCGGTCTTCAGCTCCAACCACATCCAAATCCTTGATTACGGGTTTTACATATCCTACAAACTTACCTTGCTTCGATGCTACTTCCGTATACAAACCAAAGGTGCCTTTATTCACATCTACTTTCGCATAGGCAGCCAAAAAATCATTTAGTAATACAAGATTGGTATTATCAATTCTTGCATTCATATCAAAAGTTGGCCGCTCCGCCAATGGGTTTAGTTTCATATTTAATTTAAAAGTTCCTTCATAAACATCTGCATTCATGGCAACTGAGGAAGGAAGCACCTCCGTAGAGTCATATGCATTTCTGAGGTTTGTTGCCACTATATTTGTTCGCTTAAGTGATACATCTACTTTGGGGGAAGAAGTATTATCAATATATTGCACTACCCCGTTCTTAACTTCAAATCTATTGATCTTTATAGGCATAAACTTATCAAGGAGGTCCTTGAAATCCGTAGTATCCTCTGCCAACTGCTTTGGTTCAACCTTTTCTTTAATAATTCTAAGATGAGGATTTTCAAAAACCAATTCCCCAACTACTGAACCATGAAAAAGAGCTTTCCATTCAATAGACAGATCGATAACTTTTGAATCGAAGAATTGTGCTTGTTTACCCGAAGCAGAATCTACTTTATTCAAGTAAATATCTTTTACCTTATAGGCACCACGATATATTGCAAGATCTATATCATCTATATGACCATAATAACCCTTCATATTAGCAAGAGTCTTGTTAGCGTAATGAAGCACAACATAAGGCAGCACTAAACGAATCGCAATCAGCACTACAATTACTATAAGAAGAATACGCAGCAGCCTTCCTCTTTTTGCACGCTTATCCGCTGGACTACGGTTTGGCTTTGACATCTCTTAGGATTTTTT
>JACCZZ010000239.1 GCA_013695715.1 Chitinophagales bacterium
AATACTGTTATGTGACGTTGAAGGATTTACTTATGAGGAAATTGCAAAAATTATTGATATACCAATTGGCACAGTTCGTTCACGCCTTCACCGTGCACGTAACCTGATGAAAGAAAAATTACGGGAATATGCAAAACAAATGGGGTATAAAGAAAATCGCTGAAACCCTTGGCTTCAAATTAAAGAAGCAGGGAAACATGTATGATTGTAAGGAGACACTGAGGCATGTGATGATGGCCTTGGACGGAGAACTTACACAAGCTGAAGAAAAAGCTTTCTTAGTGCATATCAATCAATGCTCCCCCTGTCTCGAAAAATATGAGATTGAAAAATCTTTTAAAAAATTTCTTACCGAAAAACTCTGCCGCCACCACGTTCCTCCTCAATTAATAGAACAAATTAAGTCCCGCATTTCAGGCATTGCTGGTAGCTAATTGCCTGCATGGCTTCTATATCTGAAATTCTAAAAAACCTTCAGCAAGGTGACGTAAAAGCGCTTGCACGGGCAATTACCTTAGTAGAGAACGAAATTACCGGAAGCATCTCTCTACTTGAAAAAAGCAACGTCCTCAACACACCCGTTATTGGTATCACCGGCCCCCCGGGAGCAGGAAAAAGCTCTCTTGTAAACTCGCTAATTAATCTGTTAAAGCAGAAAAGCAAGATCGGGGTTATTGCTGTAGACCCATCTTCACCCTTTAATTTAGGTTCTCTTTTAGGTGATCGCATCAGGCTGTCGGAACACTTTAATAATTCTAATGTGTTTATACGCTCTATCGCTACAAGAGGTTCTCTCGGTGGGTTGTCTGATAAAATTATGGAAATAACTGATGTAATGCGAGTCTTTCCTTTCGATTATATCTTTATTGAAACAGTAGGTGTTGGGCAATCTGAGGTGGAGATTGCAGGTCTGGCAGACACAACGATTGTAGTGATGGTTCCTGAAGCGGGTGATGAAATACAAACTATGAAAGCCGGGTTGATGGAGATTGCGGATATTTTTGTGGTTAATAAGTCCGATCATGTGGACGCTGACCGGTTTGCAAAAAATTTAAAATCTTTATCAGCATCCCACATGACCCGTGAATGGCAGATTCCTGTAGTTAAAACAATTGTTCCAGAAAATGAGGGCATCACAGAACTTCTTACCCAAATTCAACGCCACCAGCAAACCGATATCTCCAATTTACGCAGGCCTTATTTACTCGCTGAAAAATGCTGGCGCATTATTCAAAAAGAAAAGATGAAAGATATAAATAAGGAGAAGCTGCTGAAGGACATCTCTACTCTTGTTTCAGATAAAGGTTTTAATGTGTATCGTTTTGCAAGGACATATACGTAACTTTTTCCACGAATCTTTCATATTTCACTATAAAAAATATTTATCCGTTATTTGAAATATTCTAAAAGCATTTACAATGTTTCCTTTGTGGCTTATAGCAGGATTTTGGGGTTTGCTTTCAGGGTCTGCGCTTATTATAGGTGCGGTAATAGGCTATTATTTCAAAATACCGCAAAGGTGGGTGGCTGCTATCATGGCTTTTGGCAGCGGTGTATTGATCTCTGCCTTATCCTTCGACCTTATGGATGAAGCATATAAAAAAGGAGGCTTTGACTCTACATCTATCGGATTTATAAGCGGCGCTTTAATCTACACCCTGGCAAACGTCATATTGTCGAAAGCAGGGGCGAGGCACCGTAAGCGCTCCGGCAATCACCAAAAATTGGAGAAGGAAAAAGATAATAATGGTACGGCTATCGCGATGGGGGCGTTGCTCGACGGTATCCCCGAAGCTATTGTAATAGGAGTCAGCATGATTGAAGGAGGTGCGGTAAGTCTTGTAGCGGTCATTGCTATTTTTCTTTCCAACATTCCAGAAGGACTCTCCAGTGCTGCAGGCATGAAGAAAGCCAATCGCTCCGCACGTTACATTTTTTCTATATGGTTGGTTATAGCCCTTATTTCGGGTATTGCGTCTCTAAGCGGATTCATCATCTTTGACCACTTTAGCGCCGATGTAATTGCCGCTACTACAGCCGTAGCTGCAGGCGCTATTCTTGCTATGCTTTCTGATACGATGATACCTGAAGCATTTGCGATAGCACACAACTATGCAGGACTTATAACTGTCATTGGATTTTTATGTGCCTTTCTGCTTTCAAAGATGGCATTGTAATAACGAGTCGAGGAGTACAACAGAGATTTTAATTTCTTTAAATATGCTTATTTAGTCCATGATTATGGACCGGCTGAGATTTAACAGTATCCATGATTATCAATCCGTAAGCTATGGCTTAGCCCCGATAATTTCCTCTGGCAGAATGATCTCCCTATAACGTTAAACCCTCTGTACAATTGGTGCATATATCTACC
>JACCZZ010000252.1 GCA_013695715.1 Chitinophagales bacterium
CTTTTCAAAATCCTGAACCGGAACAAGATTGAATTTTGTTGGATCAGTAAGCTCCTGAATGGAGAAATCTAAATAACGCGCTTTCGAATAGGTCTTACTTGCAAGCCGGGTATAAAGGTCGTTGGAACTCAGAACCGGGTTGAGATTGCTTGCATATGGAAGTGTGTTATTACTGCCCTGAATAGCAGGTGAATAGGGTTTTGCTTCTCCCAGATCCTGGAAGGCAACGATGTCGCGTACATCAACTGTGGCACCTGTTTTATTCGTTACCCATACCTCAATTTTATTGATGGTTACGGCAGAGTTTATAATTGGAATGCTTGACAACGACTGGTTGAAGTTATCTCTAAAATACTGAGCAAGCAAAAAATTGCGATTCTCATCATACTGATCTGCTGTTATGCGGAATGTCTGCGTTTGGGCTCCTCCCTGAATGGTCACATTTTCCGCCTGCGATTGCTGCTGAGACATCACGTTAGTTACTGTAAGCCTTCCGAACTGCAATTGCGTCTTCAAGCCAAACAAGCTTTGATTGCCTGTAATAAGTGATCCTTTAAGCGGAAGAGAAACGTTACCTGCTTCTATCTTTTTAATGATCTCATCTTCGTAGCCGGTATAATCGAGCTTCACCTGATTTTCGAAGTTGAATACGGCACCGGTGTTATAGTTTGTAGTAAGCTTTAGCTTGTCGCCTATTTTTCCGATCACATTCATTTGAATGTTCATGTCGAAAACGAATCCGCCCTGGTGCCTCTGCCGCTTGGTTAGTATCGGATTCATGATGTTTTGATAATTGCCGCCAAAGGTTAAGTCAATGTTTCCCTGAGGCCGGATATCTACGGCTGTTCCACCGAAGATGCGGTCGAAGATTCGGTTGTTCACATTTACATCCGGTATCGCCCCTTTTTGAGTAAGGATGCCTGCTGCGTTGCTACGATCCTGCCAGTACTGCTCTTCTGAATTCTTATATTGATACTGCAAAAAATCTTCAAACGACATATAAGTGGGGTCGCGATAGAATTGACCGCCAATATTTTCACTGATTATATATTGCTTTGTTTCAGGATCGTATTCGATATTTTTATTAATGATTGAGGGATCCTGCAGGTCAAAGGAATTTTCATTTGGTGTGGTAAGAAAATCTGTGACCCGGTCGTAAATGGGGTAGTGCAGATCAATGCCATTATCATTTTCAGGAGGAGGAGTATCTATTCTTGCAATTACAGGATCAGGATTTAATGAAGATTCTTTCGATTCTGCAGAGGCGGGCGCTGAATATTCGTCTTTAAATAGTCTGCCGTTTTTTCCCACCGCCGAAATGATTGTGAAAGAAACAAACGATGCAAAAACAATGAAGGCAATGTTAACTTTTGGATTCAAGCAACTATATTTTTATATGCCAATGATAAATTATAAGCTAACTACACAATTGTTTCACACCTTAATGATAATTTGGGGAATGTGGATTAATGTGCAGCATTCTTTGTACTTATCGGAGGCAAATTGTTAAATTTTGTTTGAAATATAAATTTTGTTTTCTCTCCTCTCAATTACTCTTTAATTTTATTGAATCAAATCAAGTTTATATTCAATAAATTTAATTTAATAAGTAATCGGGAGATGTGTTTCAGTCTTTTAAACTGAATTTATATTGCCTTTAATGTTTGTTTAATTAAATCCTCTGCCGTCAAGTTATCTGTACTTGCCGACATTACTTTCTGTACAGCTTGTTCAGCCTGCAATCTTGAAAATCCCAGCATTACAAGGGCACTTAACGCTTCCTCTTTTGCATTATTGCCGCCTGAAACAGTCAATGAATTTGCATTCATGCTTCTGCCCATTTTATCTTTTAATTCCAAAATTATCCGCTTCGCAGTTTTTGGTCCGATGCCTTTTATTCCCTGAAGTAATTTAACATTATCTGACACAATTGCCCTCTGAATTTCTTCCGGTGACAGCGCCGAGATGATCAATCTCACTGTGGAAGCACCTACTCCTGAAATTGCAAGCAGATCTGTAAAAATCTGTCTTTCCGCTTCTTCAAAAAAACCATAAAGCGAAACTGTGATCGGACTTTGCAGACTTCCACCTAAATGAAGATACGTCAGGAGCTTACACGAAGTTTTATGCTGAATCATTGAATAAGTATTCAAGGAAATGTTTAACAGATATCCTAATCCACCCGATTCAATGATTACATGGGTAGGAGCTTTCAGCGTTATATTTCCCTGTATATATGCTAACATAATAAATCTTTCTGTTCCTGAAAACTTTATTTCTTCGACTGAGCATCTATTACAGCGATGGTCACCATATTAATGATCTCTCTTACTGAACTTCCAAGTTGCAGAATATGCACAGATTTTTTTAATCCGAGAAGAATGGGACCAATGGCTTCACCAGCGCCTAATGACTGAAGCATCTTATAGGCAATATTTCCTGCAGAAAGGTTGGGAAATATCAGCGTATTTGCCCCGCCATCTATCAGTTCACAAAACGGATAATTGTCTTTTAGCAAATTGGTATTGAAAGCAAAATTTGCCTGCATCTCCCCATCTACGATCATACCTGGGAATTTTTCACGAAGCATCT
>JACCZZ010000256.1 GCA_013695715.1 Chitinophagales bacterium
TACACGGCAAAAAAAGATACTCGCGCAAGAGGGACACAGATTTTTTCTAAGAAAATCAATGCTCTTTTTTCAAAAGAACCCCTTATTTGGCGAATTTCCTGCACTGTCCGTAGATGTTGTACTTGAACTTATGTGTCCCGGCATTTATACAAAGGTAGAGGCCTTTGGAGCATTATTCAAAGCGCATCTATTATTATCCGACAATTTCTAAATGTGCAACCTAAACATCTAACGTTTAAGATCCCCGAAACGGAGAAATAGACGTGTAATTAATGCACAAGATTCATAAAATTTCCCCATTTATATTACCCGCATGTACATTATATTTAATATAGGCAGAATTAACTACGCAAAACCACCTACTTAATACTTTGAACCTTAATAACTCCTTCTCAATACATGATTAAAAACTGGCATAAACAAAAGTATTTTCCATGATATTCTATTCTAAGCTTGCATCAAATACTGGTTTTCAGACTTTACACAATAAGATGTATGCGCATTTCGAATAAATAATGAAAGGTATTTACAATAAAAAATTCAAACAGACAAAAACATTAAGTTATATAATTATCACTTAAACTAGTAGAATGGTATTCTACAGCAGTTTGATTTACAATAGCTTATAAAAGATAAAAATTTTGGTTCTTATTAAAATTGTAAAAACTTCGTAATTTTTGCTTAGGAAGATTAGCATATTTTACCAACTTTGTCGCTAAATTCTGTTTGCTTTAATATTTTTTATTCAAGACCTTTATATTCTTGGAACTTTATTTCGAATTATTAGCTTCAATCCCTATCTTTTTGATTTGGAATTAAGAGATAGAGACACCGAGGAACGGAATGAAATTTGTAAACCTGCGTAACGTAGAGCGTAATGATTAAACATTATCAATATAATATAGTTGCTCTTACAAATTATCAACTTTTATTTTTCAAATTAAATCACACAATCATGCGAAAATACACACTTCTTTTACTTTTTATAGGTCTAAGCCTTGTAAGTTTCAGTGCGACCGTAAGCTCATTAAACGGATTTTACCGAAATGGACAAGTTTTTCTCACCTGGCAGAACATTTCAGGTTCGGAAGCTTATTATAAAGTTTACAGGTCAACTTCACCAATAACTACCAGTTCGCAATTGGGAAATGCAGAATACCTGGGCTGGGTAAATAAATCAGGTTCTAAAGATCACAATTTATCAGAGCATGATGGAATGGACCGCTACATTCGTTTAGATTCCGCAGGCACTCCTTTAAATAGCAGCACAAATTTGTTTGTTGCAACTACACTTGTTAATGGTAGCTATTATTATGCAGTAACATCTACTCTGAATGGTGTTGAAACGAAAACCCTGAGTAATGGCAATAAACTCCAAAACCCGATCAATGAGGTGGTGGCCAAACCACAACCCGTTTTTCAGGAACAGCGTACAGAAAATAATAAATCCTTTAAAATATATGTTAGCTTTTTTAGTACGAAACGTGAGATAAATCAGGGACCTATTAATATGGCGGGATTTATCAGCTTTGATCTTGCACTTTATTTAAACAACGCAACAGGCAAGCGTCCACTCAACGTTCGGCTTCATCCCGGCGGTAACGATTTCTTTTGGACAATTACTACTACTAAAAAAGATGAGATTAATTTGAACATTGAAGACCGTACCCCAGGGAGTGAGTATGTAGCTAACTGGGGAGCAAATGAAAATTATAACATCTATAAATCGAATGAAGAAAATACCGTCCCCAGTTCTGGAAAAAATTGGAACTTCTTTCAGTTAAGGATAAAGGAATCTATGGATTGGGCAATATCGCACCTGCCGGTAGATTCAAACCGGGTGTATATGGAAGGTTCCTCTAATGGGGCACCGGGCGTGTACTTTTTTGCAATAACTTACCCTGAAAAACTTGCTGCAGTAAAAGCTACTGTAGGGTGCTTTAATTTTTCCTTCCAAAATGATTACAACCCAAATTGTTCTCTTAATCCCGGAAAGCCAAATAGAGTAGATGGCAATAAATTATTTGGAACTGTTACTGATAATCTGATGACTAACCTGGGCATAGGTGTCTATGATGCCTTAAATGGTGGGTGGATCATAAATAAGTATAATGATAAAGACTATCCAGTTATCTACAGCATGAATGGAAAGAATGACGCAACTATGGGTTGGACGGAAAAACCTATCTATTATGATGCAGTGAATGTAAATAAAGTAGGTGGTTACTATTTCTTTGACCCGAGAGAACATTCAGGAGACGGTAAAATATGGAGTAATGATAACTTTGATCTTTTCAGGTACCGCAAAGATTTATCATATCCGGCTTTCTCAAATTGCAGTCTAAATGAGGATTATGGAAATGGTACTGGTACCAGTGGAGCTGATTTTGGATCTGTTAATGGAATGCTTGATTGGAAAAATGAAGTGACTGAAGATGCTCAGAGCTGGGAGGCCAAAGTATTCATCCGCAATCTTAAAAAGGACAACGGAGATCTTGTAGTATACCCTGATAATGGTACGGCTGATATAACCTTACGCAGACTTCAGAAATTCAAGCCGACTTCAGGAAGTACAATAACCTGGAGTGTTTCCCACAACAATCAGGTAATTGACAATGGTTCTTTTACATATCAGGGTGGTTTAGTTACTATTCCAAATGTCAAAATCTATAAAGATACTTCAGTAGTACACCTCTCCACATCGGGTGGTTCAAATCCCTGTACTGCTACCATCACTCCTCAAGGCAATTTGAATATTTGCCAAACTGGTTCAGTGGTGTTAAAGGCTAATGGAAGTACAGGGTTTAAATATCAATGGAAGAAAGGAACAACAAACATTGCTGGAGCTACCAAAAAAAGTTATACTGCAATTGCTTCAGGTACATACAAAGTAGTAGTAACTAACACCAATGGTTGTAAGGCTACATCTGCAGGAACAAAAGTTACTAGTTCATGCAAAGAAGATCTCCTGGAGTATAATATGAATGATGCTTTAAATCTTTATCCTAACCCCGCAGAGAATTATTTTACAATAGATATGAAGCTGAAAGCAGAAGATAATGGTGAAGCTATTATTCAGGTAATAAATATGCTTGGACAAGTGATTTATGCTGAGAAAGCAACAGTGATAGATGGGACATTAAAAACCATTATAAATATTGATAATATTAATAAAGCCGGAATGTACCATGTAAATGTGATAGTTAACGATAATCTGTATTCGCGGCAGTTTTTGCATCAATAAACTAATATTTCAAATTCAATGCAACCTTACCTGTTAATTCAGGTAAGGTTGTTTTTTTTGAAGTTGTACCTTTCATTGAATCGTATTTAGGGCATAGTCGATAATGTTTGTGGAAAAAATTGTTCAAGGCTTTAAAGGTCAATGTTAATATTCTATCGTACTTGTAGAGCCAAAGTTCGAAATATGAATATTCCTTTAAACATACACTTGAAAGAAAACTCCGGTAAGGAATCATTTGTGGGATGGGCCGTATTTCTGGATGAGTCTCCGCAAACTACAGAAGGCGGACCTGCGCCCCCAGTGTTTGAAGACCCTCACGGTACCATTGTAAAATCATAGAAATGAAATAAAGCCTATGAATACATTGACTGATGCCTGGTAAACTTATAAATTTTAATAAATCCCGCGATTCACTTCAAAAGATGTGAAATTTTTAATCGCTCCCTCTTCCGTCTGTACCTCTGAAACTTCGGATCGTTCAGATCCTTTGTGACACCACTCTTCAAAAAGCTTTAAATTTTCTTCTGAGCCTTCAGCTTCTATATATACACTTCCATCGTCTTCATTTTGTGCAAATCCCGAAATAGTAAGCCTCTCTGCACAATAACGGGCGCTGGCGCGGAAAAAGACACCCTGTACTTTTCCATACACTCGAATATTGTAGTGCTTCATAGTCACTTGTTAAAAGGAAATTTTTATTATATGCTGTTCTTCCTCTACAATCATAGAGTGGGGAACATGTTTATAAAAAAATATTTATTTCAGGTAAGCAGAATACATCCATACTAATTTCTCCTGCTGACGTATGTAGTCGCTCATAAGAGCATTCGTTCCCTCATCATTTGTATCAGTTGAAAGTTGCAGCACTTCTCTTTCCACCGAAAGTAAATTTCTGAATCCATTTAAAACTGCTTCAACGGCTGTCTTTCCATCTGAAATATTAATGGTTTCTTTTATTGCAGATGTATCAATGTATTCCGAAAATGTATGCATCGGAGTATATCCAAGAGTCAGAATTCGTTCAGCTATTTCATCTATTTTCAGGAGTGCATCATTGTAAAGTTCTTCAAACTTTATGTGCAGTTCTAAAAATTTATCTCCGGTAATGTTCCAGTGAAAGCCCCTTGCATTAATATGAATAGCTGATAGTTTGCTAGTAAGAGATTAAGTTTTTCTGCCAATAATTTAGACTTTTCATCGTCAAGCCGATTTGATTATTCATAAGCTTTTGTTAAAAATTGAACAAAGTTAGTTTCAAATAAAATATCGCTAAAACCTCACCCGCCTTCTTTCATAGGGAGCATATCTGTTGAAATTAACATTGATGCCAATTCCCCCCATGATGCGCACCTCATCGAGTAAAAAAGCGAATGCTTCTTCGGGGTAGTAATTACCATGAACATAACCTGCTGCGATATACATGTGAAGATTGTTGCGAATATAATAACTGACACCTCCATTTATTTCAAACACAGGCACGATACCTGTTTTTACTTTTTCAGCGGTGTTGCCTGAAGATAAACCTGCAAAGGCAATACCCGGTTGCAGCGACATATAGGTATCCCATCTTAAATAGGGAAAATGGTAAGCGGCTCCAAGGAATAAACTTGTGTTTTTTTGCAACTGACCTTCGAAGTTATAATCAGGAAGAAATGCATAAACATCTGCCCTAAGAGATATTCGTTTTTCCATGAAGAATTCTGTGCTTCCTTTCACAAATACATCCTGCAATGGATGAGCAACAAGTGCACCGCCTGCCAGCCCTGCAGAAACTGAAAACATATCTTTTTGCACGAAGGATTTTTTCTTCGACTGGGCGTGAGAACAAAAGGAAATATCAAGCAGCAGTAAAACTACCAGCGTAATCTTTTCCATAGGTCTACGATTTTAAAATTCATGCTTATAGTCAAAAGCAGGTGCCCGTCTATACCGTTTCCTTGGGTTAAGAATACAGACTCATCCTCTAAACTTTGAATATCTATCTTCTTACCGAAATGAAGCATGTATGCAGAGGATAATGTGATGTCAGAGCGCCAGGAAACATTTAGATGCATACCTAAACCTGCATGTGCGGCAAAATTCCAGCGGCTGGCAGCGTTAGCTGCATTTGTTTGCTGGCGTATTTTTTCAAAGTTTGCATCAGGACCAACAAAAACAAATGGCTGCACCCTTCGCAATTTATCTTGTGGATAAAGAAGAAATGAAGCTCCTATGTGACCAGTGCTGCGAACTGCGCTGTCACCAAATTTGCTTAAAAGATAATCACCATAATATTCCGAGTTATAATGTTTACCGAGTTGAATTCTGCTTTCAATGCCTAATCCCTGTGCTACATTAAGAACCCCCGGGCTGCTTGCAAAACCGAAGGGAAGACGCATACCCAAAGAAAATATGCCTGCTTTGGTGTATTTTACCTTCATGGGCTTTTGCGCCATTAAGAGGTAAGGAAGTGTCAGTAAGAGGAGTAAAAGATACTTCCCTATTGCTGGCAAGCCAATTAGATAAAATGATTTCTCCAAAAAATTATTAACCTAATGCGGTAAGCTAATAAAAAAGAAAATGCATTGTTCTAAAGCATTTTGAATCACCCTACTTTAACGCTAGGTCTTTTGTTAAATTTCTATTTAGAATACAAATAAAAATGCCTTCCCTGTGGAGAGAAGGCATTCAAAAATATATTAACAGGTACTATTTCTCGGCCGGTTGCTTAGAGTCGGTGGCTTGTGTGGCTTTCTTTGAAGTGCGTTTTCCACTTTCTCCACCATGACTATTGCTATACATCTGGTGCACCTTTGAATGCTGCTCTTTGATAGCATTCCAATCACTCTTTAAGGATTGCTCTAACTGATCTTGACGGTCTGAAGGAGTTGAATCAAAAGAAGAAACCTTCGCCTTAAGATCATTAACCATAGTGCTTAGCTTATTTGCTTCTGCAGCAAATTCTGCATCTTTCGATTTACTGGCTTTAGCCGCAAACTCATTAATCTTAGGTTGAATCTCATTCAGCCTTTGCATAAACTGGTCTTTTCTCGAACCCCCCTGTTGGGCAGTCCTTCTTTCTTCCTTAGAATTGGAAGATTGTACTCTTTCTGCTTTTTGCTGAGTTGATGCAGGAGCTTCAGTCTGAGCTGAGGCATTAAAGGCAATAAATGCGAACAGCACCACAGAAAGAAAAGATAATTTTAATTGGATTGTTTTCATTTTGATTTTTGGTTTTATAGCGATGTCAAATAATATTCATCTGATGATGTAGCAATTTCCAACATCTATGCCATATTGCATTGTCGATTGTTTAAGCTATCGCAATTCACTGACCTTTAGCTACATTTACCCGGATGATAATCAGGGCAGGTTTAATATGCAGCAAAATCTATCTAGATGAATCCTGATCCTTTTAATAAAGATGAGGTCTTTAAGGACCCTTCTACGGAGGTGGAAGATTTTCGATTTGGGAAAAGAGTGGTGGCTGTGTTCGATGATATGGTATCACGCTCTGTTCCATTCTATGAAGAGATGCAACGTATGATGGCTGAGATGGCAAAGGATTTTGCTGTTGAAAATACAAATGTGTATGATCTTGGTTGTTCTACAGGCACCACACTGCTGGGTTTAGATCCTGAACTCTCTGAGAAGGTTCGATTTGTAGGTATTGATAATTCGGAAGAAATGGTGCAACAGTGTCGTCAGAATTTCGACAAAGCGGGCATTACGCGTCCTTTCGAAATCATTGCTTCAGATCTGAATAAAGGTATACTTATAGAGAATGCCTCAGTGGTGGTAATGTGCTTAACACTGCAATTTATCCGCCCATTGTACCGCGAGCAATTGGTAGCTGACATTTGCAGGCAGATCAATGAAAATGGGTGTTTTATTATGGTGGAAAAAGTTCTTGGGGAAGATTCTCTTCTCAATCGCCTCTTCATAAAATATTATTACGACATGAAGCGCCGCCATCATTACAGTGAAATGGAGATTTCTCAAAAAAGAGAAGCACTGGAGAATGTGCTGATTCCATATCGCCTGTCAGAAAACATAGAACTTCTACACCGCAGTGGCTTCCGGTATGCAGAAGTTTTTTTTAAGTGGTACAACTTCGCAGGATTAATCGCGGTAAAGTAAGATGGTGAAGCTGGGCAACTTCCTGTTTCATTACCGTAATGTTTTGTTTCCTGTTTTTTATCTTCTGTTGTTCGTTCCTTCACCACTACTGTTCTCAAATTCACTCATTGCTGCTGTTGCAGGATTTGTAATCGCCTTTATAGGACAGCTTATTCGTGCGCTCACCATCGGGTTGATTTACATTGTTCGTGGCGGGAAAGACCGTCGCATTTATGCAGAAGGGCTTGTTACAGAAGGTATTTTCTCTCACTGCCGCAATCCTTTGTATGTAGGGAACATTCTGGTAATAATAGGTCTTGGAATTATTGCAAACTCTTTATACTTTCTAAGTATAGCTGTTCCTCTCTTTATCTTCTTTTACCAGGCCATCGTAAGGGCAGAAGAAAATTTTCTTCAAAATAAATTCGGGATTTCATTTACTGAATATATGGCAAAAGTGAATCGTTGGCTCCCAAACCTGAATGGAATTTCAGATACCTTAAAATCTATGAATTTCAATTGGCAGCGGG
>JACCZZ010000273.1 GCA_013695715.1 Chitinophagales bacterium
CAAAAAAACCTTTACCCGGAAGATAATGTTGTTGTAATTGAAACTTCAAAAATAATAAAGCACAAGCTGACTCATCAGTGTATTTGTACTCAATTCTTACATACAAGTCTTCCTTATGACAGTAACTATTTAAAAGAAGGATATCTTAAAGTAAAGAAAGATGATATAAACAACTTACCTTTCCCTAAGGTAATCGAGAATTATCTAAAACATTTACTATATTAGACTTCAATTTGTATTAATTAATCTAAAAATCCTGTTATTATGAGAGGCGTTAACAAAGTTATTCTCATTGGGAATCTTGGGAAAGATCCTGAAGTAAACCATCTGGAAGGTGGTATTGCAGTAGCCAAATTTCCGCTTGCTACATCGGATGCGTACATGGATAAGGGAGGCAACCGGGTGGAGCAAACAGAATGGCACAACATTGTATGCTGGCGTAAACTTGCAGAGATTGCTGAAAAATTCTTAAAGAAAGGAAGTGCAGTTTATGTAGAGGGTAAAATTAAGACGCGTAATTATCAGGACAAAGAAAACCAGAAAAGGTACATAACCGAAATAGTAGCCGACAGCTTTACCATGTTAGATCGCAAGCAGGAGAGTGGAAATGGAGGTAGTACGATGACAGAAAGCATAAGCAACACCGGAGATGAGTTGGCTGATGATCTGCCATTTTAGATCATTTCCAATTCAGGTAATTGCACATCAAGGCAGTATGATACAAGAGAAGTTCTTAGTGATGCCGCTTCCTTTACGCAATCTTCCCCCTTGGATTTAATAGTTTTTTCATTTTCCACTATACTTCTTTTAATGCTCTCCTTCCTGGTATCAGGAGGAGAGCATGCTTTATTTTCACTTACACCAAATGAGTTGGCTGAGTTAGAAAAGAAAAGCCCACGCACTTTCAGGCATATTCAACACCTTATGGCAAGGCCGAGGCACTTGCTGGTGCTGGTGAAAGTGGTGCAGATGATAGTTAACGTTACAGTTCTTTTTATTGCTGTTAAAATCAGTGTGCTCTACTTTCAATTTTCACCTTATGCATGGTTAAACTATTTTATAGAGATAGTTCTGCTCATTTTATTATTGCTAGTTATTCAGGAAATAATACCGAAATATTTTGGCGGCAAGAACAATTTACTATGGTCTAAAGGAATGGGTACTCCACTTTTTCTGCTTGGGCGGTTGCTGTATCCATTCTCGGAATTTATTATTCGCTCTTCATACTTTATTGAAAAACGGTTTGCCCGTGAAAATGAGTCTGAACAGGAAGAGGTAATGGAAAAGCCGGAAGAGCAGATGGTAGAGGAGACCTCAGGACAAGACGACGGGATTCCAATTTTACAGGGTATACTTAAATTCAGAACGATTGCAGTAAGGCAGATTATGAAATCTCGTATAGATATGATTTGTCTGAACGAAAAAACAGCCTTCGATCAGTTGTTGAACATCGTGCGGGAAGTCGGTTACTCCCGACTACCGGTCTATCGTGAACATCTTGATCACATTATCGGGATTTTATATACCAAAGATCTTCTTACATTTTTACAGGAACCCAGAAACCAGAATTGGCAGCAACTGCTGCGTGAGGCTCACTATGTGCCTGAGGGAAAACGGATCTCTGAGCTGTTGCTAGAGCTGCAACATCAGCAGATGCATCTTGCCATAGTAGTGGATGAATATGGACGTACTGCAGGTTTAGTGACCCTTGAAGATATAATTGAAGAGATTATAGGTGATGTTCGGGATGAAACCGACGAGAAAATTGAGCTTGAATTTACCCAGCTTGATGATAACAATTTTATTTTTGAGGGCAAAACTCCAATAAATGATTTCTGCAAGCTGATGGAGATATCTGAAGATTTTTTTGATGAAGTTAAAAGTGATACGGATTCTCTTGGCGGCCTAATTCTCGAAATTCGCGGCACCATTCCTGAACCAAATGAAACTGTAGAATATGAAAACTTTGCCTTTACCGTGTTATCGGTAGAGAATTACAGGATAAAAAAAGTTAAGGTGAAAAGGGTGCAAACCAACGAATTCTATACTGCTTAAACCTGCTATTTTATATTAGTTTTTATCGCTTCCGCTTTGGACCATTTAGAGTAGAAATGATATTCACGTTGGTAAGTAAGAATCAGAAACATATGAAATATTGTATGTTTTTTCTTTTCCTTGTAAGTTGTAATTCAGCATATACTCCTAAGCCCCGGGGCTATTACAAAATTACTTTCCCCGAAAAAGGATATCAGCATTTTAATAATGGTGCTTGCCCTTTTACTTTCGATTATCCCAAATATGGGGTCATAAACAGAGATACCATTTTTTTAGATACGCTACCAGATAATCCTTGTTGGTTCAACATTACATTCCCTACTCTGAATGGAAATCTCTATCTCAGCTATAAGGAAATAAATAGGGAAAACGCACTAAATAATTTGGTTGAAGACGCGCATAAAATGACATTTAAACATGCCGTGAAAGCTGACTTCATTGAGGAGAATTATCTATCTACGCCCAACCATGTGTACGGCATCTATTATGAAGTAGGTGGCAATGCTGCCTCAGCGCTTCAATTTTTTGTAACAGATAGTATTAAACATTTTCTGAGGGGATCACTATATTTTTACAATACACCTAATGCAGATTCAATAGCCCCCGTTCTTAACTTTATTAAACCGGATGTTATGGAATTGATTAAGACTTTGAAGTGGCAGGATTAAT
>JACCZZ010000279.1 GCA_013695715.1 Chitinophagales bacterium
ATACGTAACAACATGGCAGCCTAAAAGATTGTTGTGGAATACCTTCAGCTTTGGGGCTACCAACACAACTGCTCCAGATCAATTCCAAATTGATGTAGGCGTTTATAATCCATTGCTGGGAAAGGGATATTCTGAAATTGCCGCCGACAGCCGTTCAATGCACAAAAGCCAGGGATTTGGTTCCGGAAAAAACAGGGGAACTCAATTAGAATATTTCAAAACAATTGCGGGAGATGCTCCGGTTACCAATATTATGGATGGTGTTAATACCTCCTGGAGCAGAATACCAGGCGGAGATGCGGTAGCGCAGTTAACGAACAAACTGAGTTCTGAATTTAAATCCTCTGATCCTTCCGCTTCTGTTCCACAACTTATTGAACTGTATGATGCGATTCAAAAGTTGCCTGATAACTACTGGAAAACTCAGAAAAAAAGAGAAGTTGAGCAGTTGCTTATTCTCTGTACTGGATTGTGGTTCGAAGCTTATTCAACGCAAACTACTGCGGCAGCAGGAGACAGCATTGAATGGAAAGTTCAGGCGATTAACCGAAGCAATATTCCTGTAGAATTGAGATCTGTTACACTTCAGCAATTCGACACAACTATAAATAAGGCACTTGTCAATAACGAGATGTTTTCATTTCAGCGAAAGCAAAGACTGCAAAATTCTACAGCCATTTCACAGCCTTACTGGCTTCAGAATCTGCACTCACAGGGTCAGTACACCATTCCTAACAAATCTCTGACGGGCAAGCCTGAAAATGAGCCGGAGGTAGTTGCAACATTTCATATGGTGATTGCATCGAGAGATTTTCTTTATACTCGGCCGCTTGTAAATAAAACAGTTGATCCGGTAGAGGGTGAGATATACAGGCCGCTCGCTATTGCACCGCCGGTAATGGCAACCATCGAAGCACCTGTTTACATTTTCAGTAATGCAGAGCCGCAACCAGTAAAGGTTTCAGTGAAAACTTCCCGTCCTAAAACAAAAGGTATTGTCTCACTGAAATTGCCTGACGGTTGGAAAACCGATCCTGCAAGCAGCATATTTGAGCTGAAGAATAATGGAGATGAAGTGCTCCTAACGTTTTTAGTTTCTCCAACATCTAATGTAATTATAGAACGAACTGATACAATGAAAGCCATCGTTGAAATGGATGAAAAAACATTTGACAGAGGTCTTGTTGAAATCAATTATGGTCATATTCCCGCATTAACTGTTTATCCGATCGCACAGGCGAAGCTGGTAAGTGTTCCATTAGTTACTAAAGGGAAAAACATCGGATACATTAAAGGCGCTGGTGATTTTATTCCTGGTATGCTTTCACACTTAGGATATAGGGTTACAATAATCTCTGATGAAGAAATTTCCAGTAGCAACCTCGCGCAATATGATGCAATAATCACCGGAGTACGTGCATATAATACCAATGATGAGCTAAGGCGTTTAAATCAAAAGCTGCTGAACTATGTAGATGAGGGTGGAGTGATGCTTGTGCAATACAACACCTCAGATCTGGTGCTGAGTGATGTAGGGCCTTATCCTTTTAAAGTGTCCCGTAACCGTGTTACTGATGAATACGCACCCGTTACTTTTTTGAAACCAGATGCTTCTGTATTGAATCAGCCTAATAAAATATCATCACGGGATTTTGAGGGTTGGGTACAGGAGAGAGGACTTTATTTTGTTACGGACATAGACAGCAATTACCAAAAAATTCTAGCAATAAATGACAAAGGAGAACAACCCCTTGATGGGTCACTTATTGTTTGCAACTATGGCAAGGGCAGGTTTGCATATACAGGCCTTTCATTTTTTCGCCAATTGCCTGCAGGTGTTCCGGGTGCCTATCGTTTATTTGTGAATCTGATTTCAAAATAAAATATTTCAAATATCGGAATGGCTGACGACCCTGAAGATCCTCCCATTTTCCGCACCTGGAAACAGTTTTACCTTTTTGTAGTGATGTGGCTGTTGGTGCTCATCATTGTATTTTATTTGTTCACTCAATATTTCTCATGAGTGGTATTGATTGGATTGTACTGACTTCAACGCTGCTGGCGATTGTAATTTATGGAATTTATCGTAGCCGTGGCGAGCGCAATCTTGATTCTTATCTGCTGGGTAATCAGTCACTGCGGTGGTACCAGGTAGGGTTTTCGATTATGGCTACCCAAGCCAGCGCCATTACGTTTTTATCTGCTCCCGGGCAGGCTTATACTGACGGCATGCGCTTCGTTCAGTTTTATTTCGGGTTGCCATTGGCAATGATATTCCTTTGTATCTTTTTCCTTCCAATATTTCATAAGCTAAAAGTGTTTACTGCATACGAATTTCTTGAGCAGCGATTCGATTTGAAGACACGTTCCCTTACTGCTCTGCTCTTTCTAACCCAGCGCGGGCTTGCAGCAGGACTTACCATCTATGCGCCCTCCATTGTGCTCTCATCCCTGCTTGGCTGGAATATTTACCTGACAAATATTTTTATGGGCGGCCTGGTGATCACCTATACTATGACTGGCGGAACAAAAGCGGTTTCATATACTCAATTGCAACAGTTGTTAGTAATATTTATTGGGATGTTTTTAGCTGGATTTATGGTTGTGAAATTATTGCCAGAGGGAGTTGGAATAGTAGATGCATTGCATGTAGCCGGAAAGATGGGGAAGACGAATGTGATTACCACTGATTTTAGCTGGAACGATCGTTACAATATCTGGAGTGGACTGATTGGTGGATTTTTTCTTTCGCTTTCTTATTTTGGAACAGACCAGTCGCAGGTTGGAAGATATCTTACGGGTAAATCAATAGCGCAGAGCCGCCAGGGTTTGCTCATGAATGGTATT
>JACCZZ010000312.1 GCA_013695715.1 Chitinophagales bacterium
ACTAGATGGCGGTGTTGTGATAAAAGTCACATTTTCAATCTTATTCGTGGTAACATTGGTTGCTACTTCAGGATTATAATCAAAATAGATAAACGCTTCATTGGTAATAATCGACCCCACCGGTAAACCAGCTTTTGTCCGAATGGAAAATTGAATAAAGCCATGTGAACCAGCTTCATCAGTGGAGCTGTCTGGCAGGTTGATGTTTTCAAAATTAAATTCGAGATAACCAACTCCGCTAAGACTCCACGACATTGGGTGACTATGTCCTAAAATCTGAATACTAGCGGGATCCAGGTTTGCATCAAGCGTGTCTCTGATGATGACAAAGCTTGCAGGATAGTTTCCGGTATTTTGAAATTGTATGGTATAAGTGATTGCATCACCAGCAAGCAATGGACCTGATGATTCCGCTGTTTTCTCATTGGGATCATATGACGATACGATCTCCTGCTCAAGCGTATCGAAATTGTTTTGAGGGACCGTATCATCAGCAACAGGCTCAATGATGGCTGTGGAATGCGTAAACGTTCCTAAAGGTGCAGCCAGATCAACTGTGGCATCGAAGGAGAAGGTAATACTGGCATTCTGAGCAAAAGAGTAAAGCCATTTTACTGTGTTGCCTGACACGGATAATGGAGCCGGATTGACATCAGTGATGTTCTGATAAAATGAATCGGCAGTTACAGTGAGGGTATCAGAAATTGTTAAATATCCATAATTTGTTGCCGTGGCGTATATTGTTCTATTAAATCCCGGAACAGGGGGCGTCGACGAGAGACTAACGCCAACATCAGTAATAGTGCTGTCGTAATTAAAACCGAATTCTAAATTAGTGATACTTTGTGATGAAGGCACCACCTCGTAAGTTCCTGTACTATTTGTGAAATAAGAGTATGGCGGCAGGTTTACTACAACCTCGTGAGTTAAGGTGGTATCGTTAAGTCCGAATTCAAAAAAGCCCTGATCGTTGGTAGTTGCATATACCCCTTCCGGATTCAGGGTAACAATAACATCCTCAATCCCTGATTCATTATTATCTAAGATGCCATTCTCGTTAGCATCTAAAAATACAGTTCCCGAAACCGTTCTGGGAAAGACATAGTCACCACTCAAAACCTCACCCGTTGTTTTATATATAAACCAGATCTTATTATCGTCTGCAACTGTAAAATCTATACTCTTTGCGTTGTAAACAATATTAGTTTCATAGAAAGTAAATACACTGTCTGAAAAAGAGAATGAATGAAAATCTTTTCTCTGATTATTGTACATCCAGAGCTTACCCTTCTTATAGATGATGTCATTTGTTGTCATAGCACGCAAATAGGTTCCTGAGCTAAGGCCCTCAGGTTGTTTATAATAGGTCCATTGATTTCCATCATATACTCCTATCTGTTTTATTGCGCTGCCATCATTTGGATCAAAACGAAACAGCGCATATAAGTTACCCTGTGAATCACAGGTCATCTCAAAAATGTGATTATCGTACCCGGAAATGGTGTCATAATTAGCGCCATCAAATTTTACGATGAAATTGTTTTGAGTGCAGGTGCTTTTATGGGTTTTGAAATATACATTTCCCAGGTTGTCGGGTGTAAATCTGAATTCATTGCAGAATTCAAAACCGGTCTGTACCTGGTTAAATGTTTCCCATGTGCCGTTATTTATTTTCGTTAGATACATATTGAAGCTGCAGATTTGCAATACCCAGATGTTACCCAGCAGATCGGTTTTCAAAGCCTTTATATCATCGCATTGAAGTGCAGAGTTGGCAGCGTTATACAGCTCGAAGGAGCTGCCATCGAATTTGATCAGCCCATGTTTTTTGGTGCCGATCCATTTATTCCCACTTGCATCAATCTCGAGCTCACGATAATCCCAGAAATCAAAGGGAATGGGGTAGGAGGTCCATACAGCGCCGTTATAAGAATAGAGAGAACGGTTTACGGAATCTTTACCGATCATCCACAAAATGCCTAATTGATCTTCTGTTATCTGCTCTGCCCGAACTTCATTACTAATGCCACACGGGTATTGACTATTAAATAGAAGGGGAGGTGAAAAATATATTGATTGAGCTTTTAAGCTGGCGACATTCAGTAGACAGATAAACAGAGCGCAACAGGTGAGTAAGTATTTTTTCAGATTCATACAGATGATTTAACAAAAGAAAAGTTATCTAGATGTTTATTGATTTCCCGCTTGAACTGGCGGACCTCCTAACCATCACGAAGTTAACTGATTAAAGGTCGATTATCAGAAACAATAAAGCAAGAAGAAGTTAGCCACAAAGTTGTAAAGAAAATAATCTTGATTGTTTAGGATTACATGAGAAGGATGTAAAAGGGTAAATCCTAAATGGGTGAAAACAAATGTGTTAAGAAAATCGAAGTTTCTTTAGAAGCTCAATTTAATATGGCGGATTTTACTATTTTGTTTGAAATTTTAGCTAATAATGAGATGCTTTGAGAACAACGAAACAAGGTTGGGATATCATTTGGAAATGGAATTGAGAAATTCCTATAGATAGGGGAGACGATCAGGAGGTTACTTACCAACGGCAGGACATTTGAAAACGCAATGGGTTTGAAG
>JACCZZ010000324.1 GCA_013695715.1 Chitinophagales bacterium
GTTGCTTTATTCAACTGAGCTTCGAGAAGATCAGAGGTAAAGGCGGCATTCATTAATGCAGGACACGATTTAGATGCGCAATTAATCGCAAAATGAATCCTGGGGTCGGAAAATTTTTTCCGAAGCACCTCATTTTCAATATAAGATAAGGACAATTTCTTATCTCCCACACCTATGAAGGGCTCATCCCATGGTTTTCCATTTTTAATCTCCTGTATGCTCTTCACAGGATAATTTTGTAAGATCAGATCAACGGTTGCAGCATTGTAAAGGTTGATCCAATATGCCATCTCCTCATTTTGGTTCCAGGTAGTGGCTGGAGGATTAATACGCAAGAGTTCAAGGTATTCTTTAAGCAGCAGTGCATCGGCCTTCATCGATTTATAATTTACCTTGCCACCCGATAAAACATTTTTCTTTAATAGCTGATCCCATTGCTCATGCGATGGTGGAGACAAATGTTGCGATAAAGAAATGCTTGAAAATGCAGGGTAAGAAATGATAGAAAAAAGTAAATACAAAAAAATCATTGCGAAGTTCGTTTGGCGGATTTTATCTTGCACGCAGAAATATGAATAAACTCACTGGCAAAGAAATAAAATTCTTGCTGATCGCCCTAATTTTTTCACCTTGCCTCAATATGGACTTTTTTTCATCATGTCGTTATTTTATCACTGCTTCTAAAGGGGTCATCTTCTTATTCAATTTAGCGAGTTTGCATTAAAACTTTCTTCTACGTACTATTTCATTTATCATGCCTGCTTATCCATCTCAAATAAAATCAAAGCTTCCAAAGACCGGCACCAGTATTTTCTCTGTCATGTCTGCTCTTGCAGAAGAGCACAAGGCGATCAATTTATCGCAGGGCTTTCCTGATTTCTTATGTGATGAAAAACTGATTTCGCTTGTGGAATATTACATGAGGAAAGGACTAAATCAGTACGCCCCAATGCCGGGCATACTTTCTCTGAGGGAAGCCATTGCAGCTAAGGCAGAAAACCTATATGGCGCTAAATACAATCCTGAAAAGGAGATTACCATTACTTCTGGTGGAACAGAAGCGATTTATGCAGCCATAACATCGGTAATAGAAGCTGATGATGAGGTAATCATCTTTGAACCTGCATATGATTGTTATGCTCCGGCAGTAGAACTTAATGGGGCACGAGCCATCTATGTTGAGCTCACGACACCCTCATACGAGATTAACTGGAATGATGTGAAAAAGCTGATCACTCAGCGCACAAAGATGATCATCATCAATACCCCCCATAACCCCACAGGCATGGTGATGTCAGCACAGGACATGAAGCAACTCCAAAAGCTGACCCAGAATACAGATATCATTATATTAAGCGATGAAGTTTACGAACACATCATATTTGATGGAGCAGATCATCAGAGTGTGATGCGATATCCCAAGCTTGCAGAAAGAAGTTTTGTGATATTTTCTTTCGGAAAAACGTATCATAATACCGGATGGAAGATGGGTTATTGCCTTGCACCAGAAGAACTTATGCGGGAGATGCGGAAAGCACATCAGTTTATTGTATTCTCAACAAACACACCTTTTCAATATGCATTCGCTGACATGATGAAAGATCCTTCACATTATTTAAATCTCCGTAAATTTTATGAGGAAAAGAGGAATTTGTTTCTGAAACTCATCGCGGACTCGAAGTTTAAAGCGAAGCCCGCCTCCGGAAGTTATTTTCAGATGCTGGGATATAAAGGTATAAGCAATGAGAAAGATACCGATTTCGCCGTAAGGCTTACTAAAGAAATAGGAGTAGCATCAATTCCCTCCTCAGCTTTTTATCACCATGCGGTGGATCGCAAGATGCTTAGGTTTTGCTTTGCAAAATCAGATGAAACTCTCGAAAGGGCTGCTGAGAGATTAAGGAGCGTGTGACCAACAGGTAAATGACTTGCTACTTTAAAGAACTATTGGGAAGAATATCTTCCAGAGAATTCCTGATTCCATCGTAAATCATATTGACTTTCTTTATTCAAGGCTTTTTGAATTAAAACATCTTCTCATCTGCCTTTTTTATAATTTTAACTAGCTATGCTGAAGAGTGATGGAATACAGGTGCTTTATGCGCAAGACCTTATTCTATTTCCTGTATATCTTCTCGTTATTATTCTCTTAGCATTTCTCTACCGGAACATAGCATATAGAAACATACCCTCAGGAAATTATTTTTTACCTGCCCTTGCAATAAAAATTTTGGGCGGTCTGGCAATGGGAACTGTTTACATCTATTACTATAATGGAGGTGATACCTTTTATTATTACTATGATGCGGAAACTTTCAATAAGGCAATCCAGAATTCTTTTGATCTATTTGTGAAACTGTTATTTCTGCCTGCGAAAACAGTCACCATGTCAACCTATGAAAGCACCAGATGGCTTGTGTATTTCAATGATTCTTCAGGGTGGACTGCTGATAAGGTATATGGCATTCTGAGCGTACTGTCTTTTCATTCATATCCTGTAATGACATTATTAACGGCAGCACTTAGCTTTACTGGAGCCTGGGCATTGTATAGAACCTTTACAGACCTATATCCCGGCATGCATAAGCAATTTGCATTAGTGATATTGTTTGTGCCCTCGGTTTTTTTCTGGGGTTCTGGTATTCTGAAAGACTCCATTACTTTCGGTTGCCTGGGTTGGATGACTTATAGTTCCTACCTGATTCTTTTTAAAAAAACAAAGCTTATCAAAAACTCCATTACCTTTTTATGTACGAGTTTTCTTGCAATTCAGATAAAACCTTACATCGTTATCAGCTTTCTGCCGGCATTGATCTTCTGGATTTTTTTTACCTATCGCAGCCGCATTAACAACAGGTTTGTAAGGGTGGTGTTAGGTCCCGCCATATTTATTATATCACTGATATCAGGTTATTTATTGGTGCTAAGATTGGGAGAGGAATATTCAAAATATTCTTTGCAAACGGTGATGGAAACAGTTGAAGATTTCCACCGGTGGCATGCTTACCTGGCAGAGAATGCCAATGCATCAGGCTACAGCTTTGGAGAATTTAATGGCAAGTGGACAGGTTTAATCAGCAAGATTCCAGCAGCGATAAATGTGACGCTATTCAGACCCTACTTATGGGAAGTTAACAACATAGTAATGATGGCAGCCGCCATAGAGAGTGCTTTTATACTTGCATTTACCTTATACATCCTTATACGCAATGGCATAAGGAGAACAGTTACGTCGGTTTTCACCAACCCGGCTTTGTTTTTCTGCCTTTTCTTCTCGCTTGTATTCGCCTTTGCAGTTGGATTTTCATCTTACAACTTTGGTGCGTTGGTACGGTATAAGATTCCGTGCATTCCGTTCTTTCTTGCTGGATTGATCATTCTAAATTATGAAACCACGCTGAAGCGAAAAAAGAGTGTGGCTGAAAAAGAATTATCACGAAAAAGAAATCTGGATTTAATTCACAAAAGAAAAGTAATAGCCGAAGATTAGATCATTTATTTCTGCATTTGAGAGCACATCAGGTTACCAGGGCTTTCAGTTTATCAACTAAAAGAGGTATTTGGGATTGAAGAGAATATCTCGCTATAATTGTTTTTCGTGCTGCCTTCCCAAGCTTTATTCGCAGTTCTTTTGATTCTATAAGCATTGAAAGAAGTTTATACCATTCCTCCTCACTGCGGGCAAGGAAGCCATTGATACCATGCTGTACGATTTCGGTATTCACGCCCACGGGTGATACGACTGAAGGAATTTCAAGGGACATATATTGAATTGCTTTAAACCCGCATTTACCTTTTGACCATTCATCAGCAGGCAGAGGCATTACACCAATATCAAGTTGATTTAGCTGATGCACCTCATTATCAGCAATCCAATTCACCTTTTCAATCCAGGGCTCATCAATCAATGTCTTCTTATCACCAATCAACCTGATACAGATTTTCTCCT
>JACCZZ010000343.1 GCA_013695715.1 Chitinophagales bacterium
TTCCTTTCGAAGATAAACCACCAAACAAAATTTGCGCTGCCACCTGTTGTGTAACTGCATCTTCATTATAAGCTTCAACCACCCAATCTGCTTCGTCGAAATAATCCAGGGCATAAGGACTTCCGAACACTGTTATAACAACCTTCAGGCGAGTAGTGAAGAGCAGCTTAATGAAGTTCCGTGTGTTTTGTGTAACCCCGAAATTTGCTGCAGGCGATCTTGACATGTTATGAACAGCAACGAATATTGTATCATAATGCAGCAGAATATTTTTCAGGTTTTCGAATTCTTTATTTGTGGCGTCTTTGCTTATCTGAAAATGTGTGATTCCAGCATAATTAGAAAGCATCTTTTGAAAAGGTGTCTGTTCTGCAGCACCAACTGCAACCGATGCGAAGGAAGAGCCATCAAGATTTCTTATGGGTATCAGGTTTTCTTTATTTTGAACTACAGTTATCGCATTTTCACACAATTCTTGTTTCAATAAAAGAGCCGAACCATTATTTAAATCATCGTAGAGACCAGCTATTTCTATATGCTGGCGATCACTAAGTCCCAACCAGAATTTTACCTGCAATATTTTTCTCACCCGCGCATCAATTTCTTGCTGAGTAATAATTCCAAGTTGTATTGCATCTTTTATTTTTGTGACAGCGCCGGCAACGTCACCAGGAAACAGCAGTATGTCATTGCCTGCAAGTAATGCTCTAACATCCGCTTCTCCGGCAGGATAATAATCTGTAACTCCTTTCATGTTTAAAGCATCCGTAAAACTCAGCCCTTTAAATCCCATATTAATTTTTAACAGGCCGGTCACAATTTTCTTTGAAAGAGTAGAAGGTAGATTTACATTGCTGTCAAGAGATGGAATGTTTAAATGTGCCACCATTACACTTCCCACTCCGGCATCAATAATTTTCTGAAAGGGATACAGTTCCACAGAGTCAAGGCGTGCACGAGAAGCATTCACAGTTGGAAGTGTTTTGTGAGAATCTTTATCGGTATCGCCGTGGCCCGGGAAATGTTTAGCGCATGCCAGCACACCACCATCTTGCAAGCCCCGCATGTACATGATTCCTTTTTCGGAAACGTTTAATTTATCCTCTCCGAATGAGCGGTCTCCAATTACCGGATTCAGTGCGTTGCTGTTGATATCAACCACAGGGGAAAAGCTCACGTTAACACCAATACGTTTGCATTCACGAGCCATCTCTTTTCCAAATTCATAAATCAGGTTGTTGTCCTGAATTGCGCCAAGCATTATCTCACGTGGGAATACAATGGTGCTGTCAACACGCATGGATAAACCCCACTCCGCATCCTGACCAATCATAAGCGGCACTCTGGATATTGATTGGTACACATTTGTAAATATTGCCTGTCTTGACGGCTCTCCCTGCATGAAGATCACGCCGCCAATAAAATATTTTGTAATCAAATCTTCAACCTGCGCGGGATCAGAGTCTGGTTTCGAATAAGCAGCTACCATGAATAGTTGCCCAATACGTTCTTCAGGGGACATCGTCTGTAGAACCGAATCTGCCCATTTCGTATCACCATATAAATAAGGTGGAATTCCCTCTTCAGGATTCATAATATTTTCTTTTTGCTTCGGCTGAACACGTGGAACTAAAAAAAATAATGTCAGCAACACCGGCAAAACAAACCTTGTCCACATAGGATTGTAAAATTAAATTACTGGATGCCTCAAAATGAGAAATGTCATAGCAATATTTCAACAATAGAACTCATGATGACCTGTTACCTTTGAAATCTGTTTTAAAATACGATGCATCCTAAAGATTTATCAATCCACGATTTCACTTATGTGCTGCCGACAGATCGCATAGCTCAGCAACCGTTGCAAGCACGTGATGAATCGAAACTTTTAGTGTATGATTCTGGAAAGATTGAAGAAAATATTTTCAGCAACATCATAAACTATCTTCCTGAAGGTGCCACAATTGTATTTAATGATACCAAAGTGATTCATGCACGATTGATATTTAAAAATGAGAATGGTGCTGCCATTGAGATATTCCTGCTGGAACCTCTTGAACCCTTTCGTGATATGCAACTTGCTATCTTTCAGTACAGCGAATGTGTATGGCGATGTTTTGTTGGTAATGTGAAGAAGTGGCGTGAAGAATTTCTTTCCAAAAAAATAATAATAGGGAATGAAGAAGGAAATCTAACGGCAACTCTGAAAGGAAAGATTGAGAATGATTTTCTCATTTATTTTTCATGGAAGCCAGAGACCCTGTCGTTTGCAAAAGTGCTGGGAGCTGCCGGTTATGTTCCTCTCCCACCCTACATCAAACGCAGCGCCGACCAGAGAGATGAAGAACATTATCAAACTGTTTATGCCTTTCAGGATGGATCTGTTGCAGCGCCAACTGCAGGATTGCATTTCACAGAAAAACTATTCAATAAGTTGTATGAAATAAATCTTCATCCACTTTTTATAACCCTGCATGTAAGCGCCGGCACTTTTAAACCTGTGAAGTCGGAGATAATGAGTGGTCATGAAATGCATGCAGAACAATTTGTTGTAAAAAAGGAATTGATCATGCAATTGCTTTCACGTAAAGATCAACCGGTAATTGCTGTAGGATCAACCTGCTGCCGCACCCTGGAGAGCTTGTACTGGCTTGGTGTAAAATTGCTGAGAACAACAGATGCTGATATAAATGATGCGCCCGTCTTTGTAGGTCAATGGGAGCCTTATGAATTATCAGAAAATATTCATGTTTCTATTGAGGAATCATTGAATGCTGTTTTAAATCTTTTTGAGAAGAAAAAGGTGAATCAACTTATAGGTGAGACAAAACTGATCATCGCACCCGGTTACAAACTTAAATTAGTAGATGGATTAATCACAAATTTCCATTTACCCCAAAGCACATTGCTTCTCTTGATAGCTGCTTTTATTGGGGATGATTGGAAGAAAGTGTATGAGTATGCCTTAAACCAAAATTTCAGGTTCTTAAGTTATGGTGACTCAAGCCTGTTGTGGAGGAACTGAATAGTGAAATTGAATGCAATTGTTTGAAGTGATATCTTATTGATGGTGATGCCCGATTGAAGCGGTTACCTTTAATACTACGATATGAGCATATGTGTTCGACTTCTTTTTAAACCTCAGCGGTCTTAACTACCTTTGATATTGTGCCCGACATCATTCATCAACTGCCCGATTCTATAGCCAACCAGATTGCGGCGGGTGAGGTGATACAGCGACCTGCTTCTGCGGTGAAGGAGCTTATGGAAAATGCGCTCGATGCTGGCGCTTCGTCAATAAAACTAATCATCAAAGATGCTGGCAAGCAACTGATCCAGGTTATTGACAATGGATGCGGCATGTCTGAAACCGATGCCAGAATGAGCTTTGAGCGACATGCTACCTCTAAAATTTCTACGATAGATGATCTCTTTGCCATTCGAACGATGGGCTTCAGGGGTGAGGCCATGGCATCTATTGCAGCCATAGCACAGGTTGAGTTGAAAAGCAAGCGGCGCGA
>JACCZZ010000361.1 GCA_013695715.1 Chitinophagales bacterium
TCGAGGGTTCAATTCCCTCCCTCGCTACAGTTAATATTTTGGAAGCTGCCGATTAAGAAGAATTTTCTCTTCATCATTTCGGCACTTAGTATAGGATTATCCCTTTTTTGTTAGCTTAATCTTTAAGAGCATATCTCTTGTGCATTATTAGATGCGATAACAATTGAACCAATTATCACTTGAGACAACCAGTCATCAATAAGCAATTTATTAAACTTGAACTTTCAAGGGAAGAAGAGAGAGTCTTTAGATTGATAGCTGATTGTGCATATGAATTGGAAATAAGAGCATATTTGGTTGGTGGTTACGTAAGGGATCAGCTATTAAAACGAGCCTCAAAAGATATTGATGTAGCAGCTGTTGGAAGCGGAATTAATCTGGCAGAAATGGTAGCATCGCAAATACAACCCCAACCTGTAGTGACCGTTTATAAAAATTTTGGTACAGCCTTATTGAAGCATGAAAATTTTGAGATTGAATTTGTAGGTACTCGAAAGGAATCTTATCAAAAAGATTCCCGCAATCCCGTGGTGGAAGGTGGAACATTAACAGATGATTTGATGCGCCGTGATTTTACCATCAATGCTTTAGCTATCAGTTTAAATCAAGAAGACGAAGGTTCGCTGTACGATTTATTCGGTGGCATGGAAGATCTTAAAAAAAAAACGATCCGTACCCCGCTCGATCCGGATATAACCTTCTCTGATGATCCTCTACGGATGATGCGTGCAATCCGGTTTGCTTCTCAACTAAAGTTTAGAATTGATGTAGAGACATTCAAATCCATATCAAAAAATAAGGATCGTATCATGATCATTTCACAGGAGAGGATTTCGGAAGAATTAAATAAAATCCTTCTTTCAGAAAAACCCTCTGTCGGATTTGATCTTTTGTTTAAAAGCGGGCTTCTTAAATTGATCTTTCCGGAAATTGAACGGTTGTACGGTGTAGAACAAGTAGATGGAAAAGGTCATAAAGATAATTTCTATCACACCCTGCAGGTTGTTGACAATGTTGCCGACAGGAGTAATGATCTATGGCTGCTCTGGGCAGCTCTGTTGCATGACATTGCAAAGCCAGATACCAAACGATTTGAAAAAGGCCACGGGTGGACATTTCATGGTCATGAGGTTGTTGGCGCAAGAAAAACGGAGGCAATTTTTAGAAAGTTTCGATTACCCCTGAATGAAAAAATGAAGTTCGTATGTAAGATGGTGTTGCTTCACCTGCGACCCATAAGCTTATCGAAAGATGAGGTGACAGATTCTGCTATGCGACGCCTGCTCTTTGATGCAGGCGATGACCTTGATGCACTTATGTTACTCTGTGAATCAGATATCACTTCTAAGAATGAATATAAGGTGCGGCATTACCTTCGCAATTTTGAATTGGTGCGGGAGAAGCTGAAGGAAGTGGAGGAAAAGGATAAGATGCGCAACTGGCAGCCGCCGATTACTGGTGATCTGATCATGAAAACTTTTAATCGTCCTCCGGGAAAAGAAATCGGTATAATCAAAGATGCAGTACGTGAAGCAATTCTTGAAGGTAAGATTGCAAATAATTTTGAAGAAGCATTTGTCTTTATGTTGGAAAAAGCAAAAGAGATAGGATGGCACCTCTAAGAGAAAAAAGCCATTACTTTATTTCTCTTTCGAGAGATTATATTTGATATTTACAATTCAAGCACATTGGCACTATGAATATTTACAAATTCCGGGCGAGCTACGAAGATGATGATAGCATCTTCAGGGATATTGAGATCAAGCCATCACAGACAATAAATGATTTAGAATCAATAATTATATCATCTTATAATCTGCCTGCAAGTGCTACCGGCAATTTTTACAAAAGCAATGACAACTGGCAGCGTCTGAAGCAATTGAACATAGCTCCTGTGCCTCAGCTAAAGAAAGGGAAGGCAAAAGCCAAGGGCAATGCTAACAGTATACCTGTACTGGTAGCATTTATTGATGATCCTCACCAGAAGCTTATTTATGAATATAAAGGAACCCAGGAATTTACATTTCTCATTGAGCTTATTTCCTTAACAGGAAGTGAGAAAAGCAACATGATGTATCCTGCCAGTGTGAAGCAACAAGGCCCTTCGCCATTCAAAAAGGAAGAACTGGTAGCTCACTTCAGTAAAGCAATGGATGATGAGGAAGAAGAAATACACGTTGTTGATTCAGAAGAGGTGGATGTTGAGAGTATGACTCTAGAAGGAGGGGACGAGGCTGAGGTGACGGCTGACGAATCAGAATCTGAGGAAGATGTTTTGCTGGTGACTGATGAAGCAGAGGAAGTAGAAGAGGAGCCGGCGGATGAGGATGCAACTCCTGAAGATTTTGTAGCAGAAGAATTTGATGAAGATTTTACCCGTGATGCAGAAGAAGATTTTCATTGAATCTAAAGTTAGAGTAGTATGAATTTTTTGTGAAGACTCTGGTCGCTGTTATAGGGCCTACCGCTATTGGGAAAACAAAGATCAGCATTGCCCTTGCACAATATTATAACACTGAAATCATCTCTGCAGATGCACGGCAATTATACCGCGAACTGAATATAGGAACTGCTAAGCCTTCTGAATCAGAATTACAATTAATCCCCCATCATTTTATCAATCATTGCTCTATTCATCAGCATTACAGTGCCGGCGATTTTCAAAAAGAGGCATTGGAGTCAATCTATCATCTTTATAGTTCGCATGATGTACTAATAATAACGGGTGGATCAGGCCTGTTTATAAGAGCTGTATTGCAGGGCCTCAATGAATTCCCTGAAGTAGACAAAAAAATAGAACAGTATCTATCCGATATTTTTGAGTTAGAAGGAATTAGTTCACTACAAAACCTATTGCGCGAACACGATCCTGAATATTATAAAATAGCAGACCTAAATAATTGCCGAAGATTATTGAGAGCATTATCGGTTTCTCTTTCATCGGGAAAACCATATTCTGATTTCACAAAGAAAGAAATTCAGGAAAGAAGTTTCGATGTCATTAAAATTGGATTACAGTTGGATCGCAGCACACTATATCAAAGAATAAACTTTCGGGTAGATGATATGATGCAGAATGGGTTACTGCAAGAAGCGCAGCATCTGAAACCATTTTCACACTTGAACGCATTACAGACCCTCGGGTATCAGGAGCTGTTTGATCACCTTGATGGAAAGCTGACCTTATCAGATGCGGTGAATCTTATAAAGCAGCATAGTCGCAATTATGCTAAAAGACAATTGACCTGGTTTAAGAAGGATCAGGACGTCACCTGGTTTAATCCTGATGCCTTGCAGGAGATAATTTCTTTTGTTGAAGAAAGAAGACAAAAAAAGTTGTAGTATCGTCACTTATTTAAAAAAATCACTCATGAAAATAGTTCTATTAGGCTTAATCAGTTTTTTGTTGGCATGTAATAATAATTCCTCTGATAACCGCTCTGAGAGCAGCGATGGTGCAATGGACGTGAATGAAGCCGTTACAGACTCAACCCGCATACTGAACGATCCAGTAATTGTTCCGGACACGGACAATCAGGACATTGAACATACCAAAGCTGATACTGCTCAATTTGATTAATAATATTAGTAGCAGTGTGCTTGAGATTGTTCCAATTGGAGACACTTATGTGCCACTTCTGAGCCGGTTCTTAGTTCAGTAATGAGATAGTTTGAGCTAAGATTTACCTCTTTATTTTTGCCTATAAATGATGCAAATTGGCATCCTTGCAGATACACATGGATTTCTCGATCCATCTTTGTTTACTTATTTTAAGGATTCCGATGAATTATGGCACGCTGGTGATTTTGGAAAAGGCGTTGCGGAAGTACTTGCACCATTTAAGCCATTAAAGGGCGTGTACGGAAACATTGATGGACCAGATGTGCGCCGGATTTTTAATAAGGATCTGCAGTTTACATGCGAAGGAATAAATGTGTTCATGACACACATTGGAGGTTATCCTGCTCATTATGAAAAAAGAGTAAACTCATTACTGCAATCGTTGAAGCCCCAAATTTTTATAGCTGGCCATTCTCATATTATTAAGATCATGCGCGATAAAAAATTAAATAATCTTTTGCACATTAATCCCGGTGCTGCCGGCAGGGTAGGTTTTCACTTACTGCGAACAGCAGTGCGGTTGAAGATTGATGGAAACAGAATCTATGATGTAGAGGTAATTGAGCTTGGTAAAAAATTTTAATCCATTGAGCGGGTCATGGTGAGTTTATCGAATCATTAAGCGCGAGCCGTGTCTTTCTATTGAGGCTTAAGCATTTTCAGGTGCTAGTTTGTCAGAATCAAAACCTCCGCTTAAAGGTTCGACCGGCTCACCATGACCTCCCGCACGATTTACAATAACATCGCTAATCAGGTTGGGTAGTCAAACAATAAACTATATGTTATTAGCAGCTTGTCGAAAGGGTCGGGTAGGCATACAGGGAATTGCTACATCATTTCGAGATCCGTTTTAAGTGTTCTTTCTCTCTTCAATAAAGATTAAAATCTAAAACGAACCTCTGCCTTGATCTCTGATTTTTTATTCCCGCTAATTTCATCAAGCCCGCTGCTTATTACATCTAAATTGGTGTAATATGTTTGCGCATAGCGAAGCCATACATCTATTGCTTGATTTATGCTATATCGTCCAACTATGTAAAAGCGCATCCCGCGATTAGAGAATGCAGGAACGGAGTAGGCATAGAGAACATCCGTTTCATATGCATAAATGCGGGCATCATATGATTCCGCATCAAAAAGACAAATTCTTCCTGTAAGATGCAGAGGTGATCCCATTTTGTGATAGATCACATCCTGATAAGTGAGAAATCCATGATTGGTGGGGAGATGTTGTTCTTTAAAGAAAACCCATTCAATCCTGCTTCGCAAGGAGAGTGATGAAGTAGCTTTATATGTAAGATTAATCCTGAGATTTTGCTTCTGAATGTCAACGAGGTAATCTATTAACTCCTCATTTAAAGAAGAGTTCTGTTGCTTCCTTTCATCTTTCCATCTTCCATAAATTTCCAACACTTTATTCGGCTTATAGGTTAGCTGAAATAAAAGATCCGTTCCATTCGAAGGCGCATCAACCTGAAAATCTAACCATGGTTTATGAAAGAAATCCGCATAAGCAGTCATCTCCCATCCTTGAAATGGTCTTATTACAAGACCACTATAAAGTCCGCTTTCATTGTCGTTGGTGCTTGATTCACCAAAGGCGTTTGCATAAATAGAATGATAATCTTTTTCATAGTTCCTGTAAATCAGTGAAAGATCCACACGCGGATCGAGACTTATCAGCATTCCGGAGATCAATGCTTTACCACCATCTTCATCCATTGCTGCTTCACCAAATAAATTGAAATTTCGAAACTGCCAATTATAATGAGCGCCTAAAGTAGTTAACCGGTTTCCGTAAAATTTAAATGCATTATAAGGTTGAGACGAAGGATCAACCGCAGCCCCAAACTGAGTGTGAATTGCTGAAGTGCCTATAGTGAAAGAATTTATCTGGAGGTCTGCATTGGCTCCAATAACCGCTTGGCTGATGACGTCTTTGTCTGCTATCTCTGATTCTGTCCTATGCAATCCGTCTCCACCGACCGAGCTCACGAAAATGTTTTCTCCAACAGTGTCTGTAGCTGTAATGTTACCATCTATATTTTTTAGTGATGCAAAGGCAGTGAACAGAATGTTTTTGCTTCCAATGACAACGGCACCACCACGAAAGAAGTTGAATTCATCAGTCGAAGTGTAAGGCCGCACTGTTCTGCCACCATATTTTACATTCATTACCAATGAGCTTTTACTTACACCAAAACCCGATGCAACCAGCAGCCCCTGCCCGAATTTTAATTGATAATCGCCAATCGCCAGCGTCTTTAGAAATTTAGAGCCCTGATAATAAATGTGGAAGGAATAGAAATCAAATCCCTGTTTCTGCGAGCCGGAAAAAAATTCTTCGCCTGCATCTTTTTGCGCGGTAATTCCATAGCTTAATTTTGTTGAATACTGATACCGGAATCTTGTATATATTGATAACGGGCTTCCCAAATATCGCGTTGTTGAAGATGAAGTGGAATCTACAGGACTGAATCCTTTCTGTTCTTCAAGAATTCTTTGGCCTCTGAGAACAATGGTGTAATCTCCCTTTAAGAACAAGTCATGCGCTGTTACTTTTACATCTGAAATATCAGAGTTGATTTTTAGGAATGGCAGAATGCGCTTAATGGTAGCAATATCTAAATATGGAACAGCCTGCAATTCATAAATAGATAGAAATTTCCCAAGTTTTTCACGATAAGATATTATTGAATTGATCTGGATGTCGGTAAGTAAATCCAATTCCTGGAGCGGCTTCCAATCTTCTGCGTCTGCATTATTTATGTTGACCGGATGCTTTAGTAATGCGTTATCAATATCTAATAAATTTTCAAAATCACCACTGCTGTTTTCATCCTGTTCAACTAATTGTTCGATGTAATCTTCTTTCTGCTCTTCTTCCTCAGGAATCGTTTGCGCAATGGCCAATGATGAAGAAGATAGGATATTGATTAAAAAGCAAATTGAAATTCTGTAAACAGCTGTGCGATTAATTTCGAAATAGATATACATATGTTGCTGTTACCACACTTGGCTCTACGATCCTTCCCACCATTCACTTTATTAAGATAGCTTTCACTTCATTTCGCTCATTTTCTTTCTGGCAAATAAGTAGCTTACAGAAAGGTGTGGTGAAGCACCGAACACAAGATGATAACTGGTGCCGGCATCAATCTTCAGTTGCTTTATGTTTATACCTATTCCGAAAGAATAAACAGAAGGGTTTGTTTCAATTCCCACCCGTAGATGCAAAGCATCAATAATCTGGTATTCCACACCTAAGCATACTTGTGTGGGATCATCGATATTTTTCTTTGTCTCTGCTGCGAGCAAGACTTTATCGCTGGGTATGTATGACAATCCAAGACTGATGCTGGTAGGAATTTTCTCCTCAGCAAAACCTGCATTTATTCGTACAGGATTGAACACATGAACACCTGCTGAGATTTTTTCATTGATTTTCATCATCAGTCCGGCCTCGAA
>JACCZZ010000362.1 GCA_013695715.1 Chitinophagales bacterium
CCTCCATTAATGTCTTCTGCTAATGAATTTCTGCGCATAAGCATGGTAAGCAATAGAAGAATTCCGACAAAAAATGCAAATCGGGAAAAGAAAAACGGGAGATTCAGGTATGCAGTTTTTGCCTGAAGGATGGGATCAGCCTCTACCACATGTGAATCAGTCCAGTGATATAAAGGATGATGTCCATAAATAATCAGTGGAACTGCCAGAACAAGAAGGAGCAGGGCGGATGTAAAAGGCAAGAACATTGAGATCGCCTCAGGAATTCGTTTTATTGCTGTATGCCATCCACCATATGCAACATAAGTGGCAGCCTGAAAAAAGGCACTTGCCATTGCAATGCCATGGAAGAAAACTGCATTCAGCAATAAATTTGCCCACACTCTTTTAGACTCCTCCTCACTTGCATGTGTAAAAAAAGATACTATGATGCCGACCAGGCCTATCAAAATTAAAACAAAGCTGATGGTTTTTAATCGCTGTGGTAAAATGAATCTTTCTTCCATTATCCTTTATCGTTACCCTTTTAAGATTGATTCTGTTCTCTACAATTTTTTGAGGCTACCAAATTATTTTCCCTCCTTTCAACCATATTCTTTTATCGTTCTAAATAAGCATTATTTTTTTGAAGCGGAATCGCCCGATGCGGCATTTGCATTGCCACCATTATTTGCTGTAGATTTTACAGCAGTATCAGCAGACGCTATTGCAGTACCTGCAGTTGCCGTGCTGTCTGCATGATGCTGTTGCAAAGATTTTACGTAATAGACAACCTTCCAAATTTCATTGTTATTCAGAATTTTTCCATAGGGTCCCATTAGATTCTTACCATAGTAAACACTATAATACATTTTTCCTACAGGAAGGTTAATAAGGTTTTCAGAAAAATAAGATGGTGGCGGAGGGAAAGGGTTCTTTATTTTTGGATTTTCCACAATAGTGCCATTTCCAATTCCGCCTTTACCATGACAAACGGAGCAGTAAATTTCGTAGATGTGTTTTCCCTGCTCTCTTTCTTCGTCATTAAGCCAGGTAGGGAAGCTCAGATTCACACCCGCTGAGTCATAACCAGTCTGTTGAGGGCTGTAGTGAAAAGGCATGTAAACACCTCTTGGAATGGTATGAGGCACCGGCTGAATAGCATTCATGCTATCAGGAAAAAACGGATTGGATGAATAAGTTTCATAAGCTACCGAATGTGCCATGTCTGGCATGTACTCCCACCCGGGGCTGGAATTTGAATAATAGCATGACGAAAACAAGCTTATGATAATAGCTGCAGCAAACATCCAAGCATTCTTTATAATAGTATTAATTTGCTTTTTCATTCTCAGTAATGTTTACTCATTTCACGCTCTTTAATTTCCACTGCTCCGGCCTCTCTCAACAGCTGACTTAGGTGATCTTTTTCATCTTGTGTAGTATTATCATTTAATTTAAACACCATCCCAAAAAGATGACTTGTTGTTCGTGGGTCAAGTGGCTCCCTGAAGCGGCCTGGATAAAGATGACTTCTCAAAAGAAAGGCAAAGGTCATCCCTATGGACGCTGATAACACCGTAAATTCAAATATAATCGGAATAAAGGCAGGAAACGAAAAATGTGGCTTACCTCCAAATACCAGGGGCCAATCAGCAGTGAATACCCATGTCATAAATGAAAAGGCGATTGCTGTTCCTGTAAGTCCAATCCAAAAACCGCCAATGTGCAATCTCGAATACTTTAAGCCCAGCCTCTCATCCAAGCCATGTACAGCAAATGGTGTAACCACATCATGAATCGCAATATTCTGTGAGCGTATGCTATCAACAGCATTCAGCAGCACCTCATCATCATCAAACAATCCTAATAAATATCTTTTCATCAAGCCTGTTTCTTAAATCGTCTGTGGAATTACAACCGGTTCCCGACCGTGATCCTTTGAATGTGCCAACGCAGCATTCTTTTGTGCTTCGCCCGATATCTTCAAAATATGCTTTATTTCAGCCATAGCAATCACCGGCATTGTTTTGGCAAAAATTAGAAATGCAGTGAAGAACAAGCCAATCGACCCAATATAAATGCTTATCTCGACCCAGGTTGGAGAATACATTGCCCATGAAGAAGGGATGTAATCGCGATGAAGGGAGGTTACAATGATCACAAACCGCTCGAACCACATGCCGCAGTTTATCACTATAGACATAAAGAAAGTAAACCATACATTTCTTCTAAGATTTCGAATCCAGAAGAGCTGCGGAGATATCACATTACAGGTCATCATTCCCCAATATTCCCACCAGTATTGACCCAATGCTCTATTGGCAAATGCATATTGTTAATATGTATTTTGAGAATACCAGGCTGTAAACAACTCTGTGAGGTATGCGCAACCTACAATAGACCCTGTTAACACGATGATTTTATTCATCGATTCAATGTGATCAAGTGTGATGTACTGTTCTAAATTCAGCACCTTTCTGGTAATAATCATCAGCGTAAGCACCATGGCAAAGCCAGAGAAGATGGCGCCTGCAACAAAGTAGGGGGGAAAGATGGTAGTAT
>JACCZZ010000373.1 GCA_013695715.1 Chitinophagales bacterium
GTGACAAATTAATGAGTACCTCTTCTAATCGGCAATGATCCTCAATTTGCATACAGTTGCCGTTTATTTTAATTTTCATGAGCTTTAGCAGGCAAATTATTTTTGCCAGAATTGAACACAGATTAAATTAAAAATATGAAAACTAAAGAGGCGGGATCAATTGAACTTTTCCCTTCGCAGGCATTATCCTGATCAGGTGCTAAGGGTTTGATCTCAGTTCCGAAGCAAATGGAACACCCCTAAAGTTTTCGGTAACGAAATTAAGAAATTAATTTTTGATAGAGCAGCAGGCTTTGTAACGATTGAAATTTGTTAAGCGGGAACATTCACCTGAATAGTAAAATGGAACTTGCTTCCTTTGCCCGGTTCACTCTCCACCCCAATTTCACCATACATCATAGTAATAAGCTTTTTTGCGATTGACAAACCCAATCCTGTACCCCCATACTTTCGGGTAAGCGGATTATCAATTTGATTAAATGCGTCGAAAATGATATTTTGTTTTTCTTTTTCAATTCCTATGCCCTCATCAATCACTTCTGTATAAATCGTCAAAGTATTATCAATGCATTGTTTGTAAAAAGACCGGATTGTGACGGATCCATTCTTCGAAAATTTTACTGAATTACCAATAAGATTTACAAAAACCTGTCGCAGCCTCATCTCATCCCCGATAATGAGTGGAGGAATTCTTTGATCGATGCTTAAGATAATTTTTAACTGTTGATCCTTTGCTTTTACCTGGAATGTACGCACTACTTCTTTCAATAAAAGATGAAAATTGAATTCTGTATTCACAAGCTCGAGCTTGCCAGATTCAATCTTAGAAAGATCGAGCAAATCGTTGATAAGAACTAATAATGAATCAGCCGAATGCCGTACAATATTCAGGTATTCTCTTTGTGAGGGAGTAAGTTTTGAGAGCAGCAGCAGTTCCGCAAAACCAATGATCCCATTCATTGGTGTTCGAATCTCATGGCTTATATTTGCAAGGAACTGACTCTTTGTGCTATTGGCTGCTTCGGCTGCCTCTTTAGCTTCTTGTAATGATTTCTCAAATATCTTTTGCGGGGTAATGTTTCTGGCCAATACTGAAACACCGAGAACGCTTCCATTATCTATATGAATAGGATTTAAAGAGAATTCTACATAGGTTTTTTCCCCATCTAAATTGAACTGATCTATAAATGAATAGGATTTTCCTTTTATACAATGTTCATACCGGCGTGACCATCTCTTTGCATCCTTTGCTGGAAGCCCCTCTGTGATCACATTTCCTTGCTTCATCTCTATTCCATAAAGAATCTTGAAAACTTCAGCAATTGGCCGGTTAAAATTTAAAACCCGTTTTTCAGTATCAACAGACCAGATTGCCTCTTCACGATTTTCTATCAGTGCAGTCAGTTGAGCCTGGCTCTTGCGAAGGGCATCCTCCATTTCCTGACGCTCTGTTATGTCCACTGCCGTGCCGACAATTTGAACAGGCATGTTGTTTTCGTCTCTTACCAGTTTACCTTTTGCTTCTATCACAATATAATCTTCACTATCGCGAAGCACACGATAGATGTGTTGAAACATTGCGGTTTCTCCATAGAGATGTTTTCTTAACTTATTTAAAAATTCAGGAAGATCGTCAGGATGAATACTGTTATTCCATTCATAGAAATACAACGAATTTTGTTCTTGATGGAAAATCTTCCGCCAGGATTCATTGAACATAACTTTGTTTGTTACAAGATTCCAATCCCATATGCCCACGTTAGTGCCTTCTACAGCCGCATTCAATAACACCTCACTGCTTCGCAGCGCCCGTTCCACCGATTTTCTTGAAGTAATATCTATAATTCCCATCACGCGCACTTCCTTGCCACGATATACATGAGGTCTGGAGAATACCTCCACATCGAATTTGGTACCGTCCTTCTTCACGCCGGTTACTTCTTCAAAAAATGTGTCTTTGAGAATTAGTTTTTGCTTTAGCTCGCTGTGAAAGGAGGTGTCATATAATCGAAGAATTTCTTTACCTGTAAGCTCATCAGTACTATATCCAAAAATTTTCTGCGCAGTATTGTTGAAATCTATTACAATTCCATCTTCATAGATTATAAGGCCTTCACGGCTTTCATCCATGAAGTATTTAAGCCTTTCACGACTCACCATTAAAGATTGCTCTGCCTTAGTGCGTTCTGTTATGTCTTCAGCGATTGTGGAGAAAAAGCCTATCTCATTATGTTCTTCTACATGTGCCAGTATTGTTTGAGAAACAAGTACATCTCTGCCATCTTTGGTCTTAAAAATTGTCTGGCCTTTCCATGAACCTGTTCTAAG
>JACCZZ010000391.1 GCA_013695715.1 Chitinophagales bacterium
TTGATATAATGCCCATGGAAAGAGATACCATTGAGTTTTATGCAGGTGAGGCAGGTGGCGACTGGTTTTTTCATTGTCATATTTTGTACCACATGATGAGCGGCATGGGCAGAGTTTTCAGCTACGAGAATCCGCTGGAAGACAAAACTGATATAACCGATGTTAAAGTAGCAAAGCGGGGTTTAAACTCTGATGACAGAAGATTGCATGCAATGGGCAGGCTCGGTATTGAAAGCAATGGAAGTGATGGAGAATTTATGCTCTCTCAAACCCGGTGGAAATTAAGCACACTCTGGCATTTGGGCTTTCATGATGAGCATGGCTATGAAAGCGAAACAATGTTAGGAAGATATGTAGGCAGAATGCAATGGTGGTTTCCTTATGTAGGTTTTGATTATCATTATAAGAGAGAAGGCAACCCACCAAAAAACTTTTTTGATTTGGAAGGTAGTCCAAAAAATATTTTCGGTAGTGAAGAAAAAAACTGGTTCGGGCAAATGAGCAATAAAAACAATCGCAAAACAGTGGTAGCTGGTATTGCTTACACATTGCCAATGTTGGTAATTGCTGATGCGCGGGTTGATGGTGATGGCAAATTCCGATTTCAGTTATCAAGAGAAGATATTCCGCTCACCCCGCGCCTGCGTTTTAACTGGATGATTAATACTGATAAAGAATACATGGCAGGCTTTAGATACATAGCTACTAAGTACTTTTCATTATCGTCCCATTATGATAGCGATATGGGATTAGGTGCAGGTATTACTTTAACCTATTAAGATCATTCTCTTCAGACAAATTTTCAGTCTATAAGATAACTATGAAAAGCAAAATCTTACTTTTCTTCTGGTCAATAGTAATAATTCTGATCACTACTTCTTCAGTCTATGATGTTGCGGATCTGTGCGATTCACCCGTTGTTGGTGGTCATTCGGGTGCTCCTGGTTCACCGGGGTGTGAATATTGCCATGGTGGCAGCCCGAACACCTTTATGTTGATGATATTGTAATTGGAGTTATAACAGGTCTGATTGATCTTCCGATAATAAATGAATTAAGCATCTTCCCAAATCCGGCATCGGATTTTGTAAATGTTTCTCTGAATAACAGGGTTGGAGAGGGTGATTTGATCCTTTCAGTTAAAAATGCAATTGGAAAAACAATTCTGGAGAAAATCTTATATAACATTCATTCTGAAATTAACATTCCAACTGGCAGCTTTGCAACCGGAATTTACTTCATCAGAATTTTTGACGGCGAAAATATTTACACTAATAAGTTCATTAAAAATTAAGTAGACAAAGGTTGCCTGGTAAAATACTTCGAAAGAAAACAGTTTTAAACTAATCAGATGAAGATTGTGCATCGCATAGCAACCTTTTTATCAGAAGATGTAAAACATGCATGTAAAAACATATTAAATGTGAGTGAAAATCAATAGATTTACCTTATTATGAAAAATTTGTATACAGATTCTTATCGTAGGCATTGTGGAATTATTGCTTTGTTGATTCTTGCGGTATGCAGCAGTTCTCCCGCGCAAGTAAACTCTAATAAGGATTACGATCAGATCAAAACCATTTTGCGACAGTATCAGGCAACTATAGAAAAACTTGATACCACCGGAAGTGCACAACTGTTTGCAAGTGAATCAAAAATCTTTGAGCAAGGTGGAGATGAGGGCAGCTTCCTGCATTATGCCGCTCATCATCTGGCTCCGGAATTAGGGGAATTTGAATCGTTTAAATTTTCAAATTATAAGGTGAATGTAACAATTGATCTGCCGTATGCTTTTGCAGAGGAAACGTACAACTATACTATTAAACTAAAGAAGATACGGTTCCGGTTTATCGCTTCGGAGCGGCTACATCCGTTTTGAAAAAATATGATGATGGATGGAAGATCCTGATCAATCATTCTTCTTCACATAAATAATATACACCATGAAAAACTTTGCCGCTCCATTTTTCATTTTGATGCTCACCATTTCCGTTACATATAGTCAATATACAATTAAGGGAAAAGTGAATAATACATTTTCTGTTGCTATCCCTAATGCCCGTATTACCTTATTCAACAGCGATACAAGTAAATTTTTTGAAGTGAGAACTAACAACCTGGGAAACTATACAATCAACAATATAGCTTCAGGAGCTTATAATCTCGGTGTAGCAGCAATCGGGAAAAATTACAAGCAAATACCTGTCACGGTGGCTAATAGTATTACAGGATTAAATTTTACG
>JACCZZ010000395.1 GCA_013695715.1 Chitinophagales bacterium
TTGGCATGCATATCATTCTTGATTGGGTCGCTAATCATAGTTCGTACGATAATGTTTGGATAAGTAAAAAACCTGAATGGTATACACATGATGATAAGGGTAATATTATTCCACCCGTTGCTGATTGGAGCGATGTTGCAGATCTGAATTACGATCAGCAGGAATTACGAGAGGCAATGATTAATTCAATGAAATTTTGGATTAAGGAAGCAAATATTGATGGCTTCAGATGCGATGTTGCGATGGAAGTGCCAATGGATTTCTGGCAGCATGCAGTAGATGAGCTGCAGGCCATCAAATCAGATATTTTCATGCTTGCGGAAGCAGAAGGTCTTGCATTTCATAATGATGCATTTGATATGACCTATGGCTGGAACATGCACCATCAGATGAATCTTGTTGCGCAGGGAAAAAAAAGACCCACAGTTTTGGATTCGATCATCATTGCTGAACAAAAAGAATATCCTAAGGAAGCTTATCGCATGCAGTTCACATCTAACCATGATGAAAATAGCTGGAACGGAACTGAGTTTGAACGAATGGGAGAAGCAGCACAACTGTTTGCTGTGTATGCTGCTACTATCCCGGGAATGTTGCTGATATATTCAGGACAGGAGGTTGCCTTAAACAAACGTTTACAATTTTTCGATAAGGACGAGATTATATGGTCTGAGAATCATCCCTACACCAAATTTTATTCAACATTAATTAAGCTTAAGCATGATCATCCAGCATTATGGAATGGTGCTTACGGAGGTAGTTACAGGCAGATTGATGATGGCAATGAAACCGTATTTTCATTTACCTGTGAAAAGGAAAAAGATAAAATCATTGTGCTTTTAAATATGAGCAATACACCTCAGACTATTTTACTCTCAGAGGAAAAAGGAAAGTATAGAAATGTGTTTGCTGATAAAAAATTAAGAATTAAAGGGCACTATTCTGCTAACATGAAGCCCTGGGAATATATTGTGCTGAGTAAATAGTTTATTGTTGTCATCTAAAAAAGCAGCTTTTTTATTGTAATCGCTGTAGCGCCTCTGCAGGCACTTCGATACCCATTTGTTGCATCCGTTGCATTTGGGTTTTGGCTTTTTCTATTTGATTTGTTTGCATATATAATAATAGTAAGTTGTTGTTGGCCTGTGAATCGGCAGGATTTGTTGATAAATATTTAATGAGATAAGAAATTGCCTCGTCCCATCTCTCTTTCAAAAATGCAATTCGTGCAAGATGAAAGTAGCATTCATAGTATTCAGATTTATTGACTTCTTTCAAAAAATACTTTTCAGCAGCTTCTATCGAGTCTTTGTCAAGCATCATCTTCCCCATGTAATAATTCAAATATTTCTCATCAGGATTGAGTGCATAAGCGGTTTTAATTAAAGACTGCGCACGGGGCAGATCAACTTTATCGAGACGGGCACCCAACATCATGTTAGCATAGGCAGAATGAGGTGAAGTTCGCACTGCTGATTGCCAGAATTTTAGCGGATCAGCAAAGTTTTTCTGGTGGATAAAATTCACAATTGCTAATATGGCACAGACTGCAATTCCAGCCATCAAAACTTTACTTTCCCGCCAGTTATTTTTAAACAGGAAAGTTTCAGGTAAGAGTATCAGTACCCCAACCATCGGCAGGTACAGCCGGTGTTCAAAATCCTGCTCGTTAAGTGTATTGGGCACAAGCAACACTGGGAGTAGAAACAATATATAAATGATAATTCCTGCGGCAACAACCTTCCAGTTCTTTTGTTTTTTATGCAGCAGCATTGCTGTCATTATAGCAACTGCAATTATACCAAACCAGTAGGTGGTGTCTTTCATTATCGGAAATACACTAAGGTTTATTGGCAATATTATCTTTCCAAAGTATTGTATAATCACCGGCAGTCTGAAAGGAAGCGCCTTTATAATTTGAGAAAAATCAACCTGCTCATTCTTAAGCGTAGCCTCCGATCTGACATAAAACCATAAACAAAAAGCGAGCAGCCAGGAAGCATATAAAATCAAATTTCTTTTCTCTAACCATTTCTTATTCATTATTAAGACCAGCATCACAAAAGCTGCTGCCGGAGTAAACAATCCAGTTTCCTTTGTAAAGAAGGCGGCTATTAAGGTGATGAAATGAAGAATGAGCCACAGAAGGCTGCCGCTTTCTGAATATTCTAACATAAGAATGAAAAAAGAGAAGCTGAATAAAGCAAGCAGTGTGTCGTTGCGGCCCGGTATCCATGCGACAGCCTGAGAGAGCACCGGATGCACAGCAAAAAATAAGGTTAACACAAAAGAATGTCCTTCTTTAATCTTCAGCTTTTTAAGTAAGATAAAAAGCAATAGCACTGAAGCAAGATGTAACAATATATTTATGAAATGATAGCCTTTTATATTGGTTTTGCTGATCTGATAGTTTAGTATGAAAGAGTTGAGGAGAAGTGGTCGGTAGTAAACATCTTCAGTTTCATTGAAAACACCCCTTTTGAAGCTTGTTCCCAGATTTGACAAGTGGCTGTTATATTCCTGTTGTTCTTTTATAAAAATAGAATCGTCTAACTCAGTAAAATCAAAATTTATTGAGGGTAGATACAATACCAAAACGGCTATCGTAAGCCATAAAAATGGATATCTGATTCGAAGCTCACCAGGAGCTTCATTAATCTTTTCTCGCTGGACTTTCCCTCTCTTTTTCTTTATCTCTTTCATGATAAATAATAGAACAAGAAACGCCAATTTAAGGAGATGAAACAAATTCCAAAAAACCTTAACAGGGAGGTTACTACCACCATAAGGATGGAGTAAGCCTTTCAATTAACTATCTTTTGTACAGTTTCAATATATTTACTTTCTAAAAGAGAACCAATGCTTAAATATGTTATTCATTATTTTTTTCTCCTTCTGGTAATTTCAAGTATATCATTACGACAATCGTGGGCACAAACGAACAACAATTCGTCTTTGCAAGCCCAGGTGCATTCATATTTAAACAGCTATAATTCTGAATTTCAAAAGCTTTATACAGCAGCTTCTGAAGGTCAGTGGCTGTTGAACACCCATATTGTGGAAGGAGATACAATGGCTGCGTACCAATCTGCCTTAGCTGAAGAAGCGCTTGCCAAATACACAGGAAGCAAATCGAATATTGATTCCGCAAAGAAATACCTGGCTCAAAAGAACAGATTGACTCCACTTCAGGTGCGTCAGCTTGAGACCATCCTCTTTAGTGCAGGTAACAACCCGGAGATAGCTGGTGATATAGTTAGAAAACGTATAGATGCGTCCAATGCTCAAACGGAAAAATTGTATGGATTTCATTATATGTTAAATGGAAAACCAACAACAGTAAACCACCTTGACGATATCTTACTTCACTCAAATGATTTAACGGAA
>JACCZZ010000008.1 GCA_013695715.1 Chitinophagales bacterium
TTCTTTGATTAAAGAGATGCAATCTTCCGTTGCTTCCCGGCTATGAATAATAATCGGAAGCCGGAATTCCTTTGCCCAATTAATATGCTTTTGGAAATTTTGTTTTTGCAAGCCAATAAAGCTTTTATCCCAGTAATAATCGAGTCCTGTTTCTCCGATGCCATAGAATTTAACTTCTGGTGCTTCGAATAAATATTTTTCAATCACTGCTATCTCTTGAAGCCAATCATCCTTTACAGAACACGGATGTAAACCCACCATCGGGTAGCATATACCGGAATTTGATGAGGAAAGTGAAAGCATTGCGTTTACTGACCTGCTGTCAATATTGGGCAGAAAAAATTTTTCAATCCCTGCATCTTTTGCCCGCTGAATTATGTCATCACGATCTTTATCAAATTCGGGAAGGTAAAGGTGACAATGTGTGTCAATCAAATTTTCAAGTTCCTTTTTCATTTCAAGAAAATGATCCGATTGTTTATGAAATTTATCTTTATGCTATGTCTATCAAAGTAAGCCACTATTGTGCGCTGTCATGGTGAGCCCAGTCGAATCCATTGAGCGGAGATTTTGACTATGCTTTGAAAATTAATCTTGAATTCTGCTTATCAATTCGCGGAAAGAAGCGAGAACGAGTAATTCTTCTTAGAATAATATTCAAGAACACGTGGTAATGCATATTGCATTCGGTCTGCAGCTTTCACACTATCGTGAAACACAATGATAGAGCCTGATTGAGTATTCTCCAATACATTCTTTAAACACCGGTCTTTACTGATTGTTCTGTCGAAGTCTCCGCTTAAAACATCCCACATTATTACTTTATAGCGCTTAACCATCATGCTTGTTTGACCTTTGGTAATACGTCCATAGGGTGGACGAAATAATTTGCTTTCTACAATTTTGTCACATTTGAGAATGTCTTTTATGTAGCTATTTGTGCTCGTATTCCATCCATTAAGGTGTTTATAAGTATGATTGCCAATAGCATGACCCTCATTTTTTATCTTGTTGATTATTTCAGGATGACGTTCAGCATTTTGGCCAACTATAAAAAACGTACTCTTTGCGTTATACTGCTTTAATGTTTGCAGTGTCCATTCGGTAATTGACGGTGTGGGTCCATCATCGAATGTGAGGTATAGCTTTTTTTGATTTTCCGGTAAGCTCCATATTTGCCTTGGGTAAAGTCTTTTTAGAATTTCAGGAGTTTTTATTAGATACATACCAACCGATGACTATCAACAATAACGTGACGAACGAAATGAATCAATATTTCATTTCACAAAATCGTGTATATTAAGATGCCCTGTTTTAAAAAGAAGTTGCAATGACGCTAAACATTTGATTAGAAATTATTATTTGACGATCTAAATATGAACATCATCAATGTGGACGCTTATCTGTTAATTGAATTATTTTTGTCGCACTTCAACTGCTTTTAATGTCTGTAAGAGTAAGGTTTGCGCCAAGTCCTACCGGGCCATTGCATTTAGGAGGAGTTCGCACTGCACTCTACAACTTTTTATTTGCGCACAACCATGGCGGTACATTTATCCTGCGTATTGAGGATACTGATCAGAACAGGCATGTGCCCTGGGCTGAAGAATATATCTCTGAGGCGTTGAAATGGTGCGGAATAATTTATAATGAGGGTCCTGATGTTGGTGGGCAATTTGGTCCATACAGGCAATCTGAACGCAAACACATTTATGCTGACTTTGCCGAACAGCTTATAAAAAGTGAAAACGCCTATTATGCTTTCGATACAGCAGAGGAGATAGATGCTCTTCGTGAAGAATTAAAAGCTTCCGATTCTCTTACTCTGCAATATGATTCACACGCTCGGGGGAGAATGAAAAATTCGCTTACATTAAATACTGAGGAAGTGATTGCCCGGATCAGTCGTGGAGATCCTTACGTGATTCGAATAAAAATTCCTGCTGATGAGGAGGTGTTTTTTAATGACCTGATCCGAGGGGAGGTGCGGGTAAGTACAAATCAATTAGATGATAAGGTATTGTTCAAATCTGATGGTTGGCCTACCTATCACCT
>JACCZZ010000140.1 GCA_013695715.1 Chitinophagales bacterium
TTTTTTAAACATGGGTGCCGCTACTGCTGCGATCTCTTTTCCTGCACGTGTGCTGCCAGTGAAGGATATTGCTTTTATAGCAGGGTGTTTCACTATGGCGGCTCCACATTTTGGTCCTGTGCCATGAAGGATGTTTAACACTCCGGCAGGCAACCCGGCCTCAATGCAAATTTTAGAAAGCTCATATGCGGACATAGGCGTCACCTCACTGGGTTTAGCTACCACGCAATTTCCTGCAGCAAGTGCCGGCGCAATTTTCCAGGTGAACAAATACAGCGGCAAATTCCAGGGCGATATACAGCCGACAACTCCAAGCGGTTGACGCAGGGTGTAGTTAAAAGCACTATCTTCCATCTGATGTGCATCAGTGGAAAACTGCACGGCTGCGGTAGCAAAGAATCGAAAATTTAAAGCCGCACGAGGAATATCAACTTTTGCTGCAAGTGTTTTCGGTTTGCCGTTGTCTATGGATTCTATTCCTGATAAGTAATCTGATCTGTTATCAATGAGGTCAGCGATCTTCATCAAGATGCTGCAGCGATCCGTAGCAGAAGTATTGGCCCATCCCTCAAAGGCGTGCTGGGCTGCCATCAAAGCCTGCTCTACATCCTGTTCATCAGAATCCGGGACAAGGGAATATACTTCGCCGATGGCAGGATCGTAATTGTCTAAATAATTTCCGAGAAGCGGATCAATAAGTTTACCACCAATAAAATTTTGGATACGAAACATGAGAAGGTAATGGATGGGAAGTGCAAAGTTAACGATGAAATAGTTACCCCAAAGTATACTTTGCGAATAGCGGAGAAATACAATCTTATTAGAGCTCGAGCTGTTGGAAAGCTGAATCGTCACATCCTACATTACTCCAAAAACTCACAACGATTTTAAAATAATTATTTCTCGATGATCCAATTTTGTGGATTCAGCAAAGCGGTTCCTTTCCATATTTCAAGGTGTATACTGGTTTCACCATTCTCATCAGTAAAAGCGCTACCAATACTTTGTTTAGTGTCTACATCCTGATTTGCTTTAACCTTCACTGTGGCCAGATGGCTGTACACGGTAAAATATTCACCATGCTTAATTAACACAGCTTATGGTATCCGGGATTTGAAATGGTACTCACCACCTTACCTTTAAACACTGCTCTTACATCAGCCCCTGGAGCAGTTTTTATATAATGCCATGTTCGATCGCTTTCTTACTTCATGAATTTTGATATAAAAGCTAACTAAGCTCCCTGGCCACACATTACCAAGAGTTACTCAATAAGAATCTTCCTTTTATATAAATGACCTTCATCGTTGGCCTGAATCAAATAAATTCCGGTTCCTAAATTATTAAGTGAAATGATGTCAGTAGCTTCCTCGATTTGAGTTTGAAGACATAATTGACCTAGCTCATTAAAAATGGATAGGTGAAGTGTGTTCAACGCAAAATTGTTTTTGACGTACAAAAAGTTGTTTGATGTAAAAATTTCCAAAGGTTGTTCAAATGAATTCTGAATGTCTGTTCCTAAGCCAGTTTGCCCTGCAAAAAGTGGAAGTGCAACACTATATGCTACATCTTTAATAACCATAAAATTGCATTGAGCCCCAACCGAGATTCTTACCCATCCATAATTGAGGTTCTGCAGCGAATCGTAGAATAGAAGTCCCATATACTTATCGTTCTTTCCGGACCACTGATCGATGCAAGACCAATCAGCACAGAGATAAGCCTCAGAAGTAACAAATCCATTTTCAATCATTTCACCGTAATCTATAGCGGAAGCGCTGTAAACATAAAAACCGCATGTGCAACAGGGTAATCCTTTGATCTCATTTTTCAATCCTGAAGAAATGGGAGCCGGGAGATTAGCCTTGATGAAGGCTGTCCCTGAATTACCATAGACCTGGAAGTGAACATCCCAGGCATTGTCATTATTTAAATCGAGATAAGCGGAATCACCGGTGGATAAATTGATATCCGATATATCAGAGTATATAATTTGTCCATTGGCAGATTGATTAATCATGAAAATAGTTCCGGCAAGGCTGGAGTATCCTAATAATTTTTTCTGTAATTTGCTATTCATAACTAACATTTGGATCATCTAAAATAATAATAATAAAATAAATATTGATTTTGATAAGCAAAAAAAACTATTTAATTGGGTAATTGTACGTATTTTATTTCTGGGCAATTTAAACTCAATGTCTTTGCATGAAGTGTGTTTCTTCCTTTCAGACTGTCTTCTAAATCGTAGAAGCAGGATAAATGATAGACTAATTAGATGGTTCAAACTTCAGAACTCCTGTAATAAATTACTTCTCAATAATCCAATTTTGTGGATTCAGTAATGCGGTTCCTTTCCATATTTCGAGGTGTACACTGGTTTCACCGTTCTCATCAGTAAAAGCACTGCCAATACTTTGTTTAGTGTCTACCTCCTGATTTGCTTTAACCTTAACTGAGGCCAGATGACTGTAGACGGTAAAATATTCACCATGCTTAACTAACACAGCTTTATGATATCCGGGATTTGAAATGATACTCACCACCTTACCTTTAAACACTGCCCTTACATCTGCACCTGCGGCAGTTTTTATATCAATGCCGTTATTCTTTGTCTTTACATTTTCAAGAATAGGATGCTCATGCTCACCAAATGTGCCGGTGAGTTCACCTTTTGTAACAGGCCATGGCAGCTTACCCTGATTACTGGCGAAACTGGCTGAGAGGGCTGCGGCTTCGGGAGTTAACCCAAGACTGCCTGAGGAGGAACTTGCTTTACCGGAGGATGCACCTGCTTTTTTCTTAGATGCTTCTATCTCTTTTTTAATAAGGTCAGCTATTTGTTTTTTTAGTTTTTCCTGCTCTTTCCTTTTTTTATCAATAGAAGCTTTCAGTTGCTTTTCCTGTTTCGACAGGGTCTTAGCCATCTTATCTTTATTTGCTTTTTCAGTTGCTAATTTTTTTCTTTGTTCCTGTTGTTCTGAAAGCACCTTTTTTTTAGTTTCCCGCCTTGATTTAAGCGTTTCCATTTGCTTCTTTAAATCTGCCTGGGTGTCACCAATAAGGGTAGCCTGCATTCGACGATAAGCATTGTAGCGTTTAATATACTTCAACCGCATCAACGCATCATTGAAATCTTGTGCAGAGAAAAGAAACAATAGCTTGTCGTAAGCGCTTCTATGCTTATAAGCATAGTAGATCATATTCGCATAATTTTTTCTCAGGGTATCGAGCTCACGATCTAATGATCGTACAACGCGAATTTTGCTGCTGATCTCCTTATCAATTTCATTAATCTGGCTGTTGTAATTACCTATCAGCTTCTCGCGTGTATCAATTTGTTTCCGCAATGCTGCAAGCTGATTAAGGTTTACCTTTTTTGATTTTTTTGTTTTATCAAGTTCCTTCTGAATTTCATCAATCTCTTTTACCAATTGCTCTTTCTTCTTTTCAAGGTCACCTTTACCTGATGTTTGAGCAGAGCTAACGCAACAGTTAATTAGCATTGCCAATAAGGTTACTAAAAAGAACCTAAAGATGCTTGAGCCCTTATGAGCCAAATTGATTTTAGTCATGATCATAGTTACTGTCCCGGCGCATTGAACGGAAGCGGCACAGGCTCATTGATATTTATCTTGCTAAAGGTAACTACGATCTCTGTTCTTTCGGGGTTGAACAACTCGATTTTTCTCCACAATGAAAAGGGTGAAGTGTATTGTTGATCGTACTTCTCTAAAAGAATTGAAATAGCTTTAGAAGCATCCGCTCGAATGTTTTGATTGGAAATCAGATAGTTTCCAGTCAGAACAAATGAATTGCTTAAAGTATCATCTTCTGATTTAAATTCATATGTTGAATCCCTTTTAAGAAGGTTAAAATGTTTATCATCTGTAAACAGAGGTTTGCCAACGATTAAGTCCTGGATTGTTTCGTAACTGATGGGTAAAGACGTATATGATTTAAAAAAGTCATAGTCTCTGCTGAAATACTTATTGTTGAGGCGGTCTATTACCCGAATTGAATCTTTTGTAAGAAGTATGCGAGCAACCTCCAATCCAAGCGCTGGTGAAATAGATATCCATATGGCGCTATCATTTTTCATTCGGAAGCTTGCGGTAACTTCCATCTTATCTTTGCTATGAGAGTAGGAAATCTTTGATTTACCTGAAAACCAGTCAAACAAGAAAGCCTTGCTTTTCATGCTATCTATGATAGCCCCTGATGAAGCAGATGCTGATTTGCCTGGTACTGCAACTGTTTTTTTTACAGAAGAAGGCGTGTGACAGGAAATAAGAAAAAGGAATATTGAACAGCAGACACCGGCTATTCTAATCATATAATTTACGTTCTGCAATCTTTTTTTCAATGGTTAGCGATTCTACATTTTTTTCTTTGGCCCTCATCCAATACTGCACTGCCCCATTCACATCACCTATTCGGTAAAGTACATCACCATAATGTTCCAGCACTGTTCCATCCTCATCAGCTCCATTTTGTATTGCTTTACTAATCCAGTTTTTTGCTTCTTCATAGTTACCCAACTTGTAAAGCACCCAACCATAGGTATCTTCATAGGCTGATGTATTTGGAGCAACAGAGGTAGCCTGTTCAGCCATCTTCCTGGCCACTTCCAATTTTTCGCCTCGCAAGGAAAGGTAATAGCTATAGTTGTTTAACACATATGCATTCTGGGGGTCGAACATCAGAGCAAGATCGTAGCAGCTATCTGAGGCGCTATTATTCTTCAGGTTATAATATGCATCACCCATCGAGGAATAGAGTTGCGAAATAAATTGCTTGTCTTCAGAGCCAATTGCTACTGCCTGACCGAGCGAGGCTACTGCATTCTTGTATTTCTTAAGCTGTATGTTTGCATAACCATTGAAATAGAAGGCCATATTCTGATCAGGAAAAAGTTCTATAGCCTTATTGCTGACCGCCAACAAAGAATCATAATCTCTTGAGCGGTCGTAAAGAAACATAACCTGTTGCCATACAGGAAATGAACTGTTATCTAAAGAGAGTGATTGTTTATATTGATCGAGCGCCTCCTGCGCCTGATCATTTTGATAAAGAATGTCACCATATAATGCATGTACTTTAGCATCATTAGGATGAACAGTAACGAGGGATTGACCTAAAGCCACGGCTTCTGCCTTTTTTTTAAGATCTGTTTGCATTAACGGAAGAAAGCTTGCTAACAGTGGAACTTTTATATTCACATCGAGGTCAGCACTGCTGAATGCTTTTTGCAGCGCTTCAAATGATTTTTCCTCCTCACCTTTCTTTCGGAAGTACTCAGCGAGTACAAGATTGGCACGCGGATTCAGAGAATCAATCTTAATCATTTGTTGCAGTGCTTCATAGGCCTTGTCTTCCATTCCATTGCTCATATAAAAATCCACCATCCTTGAATAATATCTTGGATCTTCTCCATTGGCCTCAATGAGCTTCTGAAGTTCCGCAGCAGCTTTATCCACCTTACCCTCCTTCATCCACAATTTTACCTTTTCCGAGGTGATCTCTTCATTGATTCCAAACAGATCTTCTATCTGATTAAAAACATTAATAGCTTCTTCTGTTTGTTTGTTTTGATCCAGAAAAAAGGCGAGGTTAAACCAGGCGTCTGCATTATCCGGATTTTGTTGGGTCATTTGCTGGTATACCCTGATTGCCTCTTTATAATATCCTGTTCCACCCAACAAAGTACCATACAGGTCGAGGTACCATTCGTTTTCCGGATTTATTTTTATCGCTTGCGTCATGAGCGCAAGAGCTTCGGGGTATTGCTTCTGATTGAATAAGATAACTGCCGCATTATAAAAAGCTGCATCATTAGCGGGATCAAACTTTATGCACTCTTTATACAGATTCAAGGCCTGCTGCTGATCGCCCAGGATATCCATTTTTTTGGCTTCAATAAGCTTTTCTTCTGCTTTAAGCTTCTGTGGATCATGTTCATCTTTAGGAATAGACGATCCTGACTTTGATGTTGTGGATGTATTTTTTATGCCGGAGCATGAATAGTTCAATACTGCTAAACATACCAGCACATAGGATATTATTATCCATTTTAATTTCATCGGAGAAATTTAATCAGTCTTCGTCTTAGAAGAATTAATAATTCAAACCTACATGATTGCAGACTATTTAGCAAACTGCATTCCGCGTTTAGAAGTTAAGGGGACGTATTGATTACAAAGCTTTATAACGCTTAAAATCATAGCAGCAGTATGATCTTATTACAAACAAATTAAGCTTGCAATCAGCTCAAATATCTGTACAATAATCGCCTATGCTAATATCCTGGGGCTGACCTTTTAATAAAACATAGCTTCCGACCATAGAATTATTAATGAGACGGTTTTTTATAAACGAATGTTTTTGTACAATTGAATTGCTTAAAACACAGCTTTCTACAATGCTCTTCTCGCCTATTGATACATGAGGGCCGATGACGGAATTCCGAATTATCGCCTCCGGGCCTATATAACTCGGTGGTATTATTGTCGAATTTTCGATAATTGAGGAACTATCTATCAGCGGCTCGTTTTTATGATGTTCAAGAACCTGTCTGTTGGTATCTACTGTGGCGTCTTTATTCCCGCAATCGAGCCATTGCTTTACTTCACCAGGGAACAATTTCAGCCCTTTATTTTTCATGTGCTCCATAGCTGTGGTGAGCTGGTATTCACCTTTTTCCTTTATGTCGTTATCGAGCAGATACTGCAACTCTTTTTTCAGATTTTCTCCATCGCGGAAATAGTAAATGCCTATGATAGCAAGATCTGATACAAAAACTTGTGATTTTTCAATAAATTCACTGATGTGACCTTCCTCTGAAACCTTTATTACTCCGAATTGCTGGGGGTTCTCCACTTTTTGAACCCAGATAACTCCGTCGGCAGCCTCATTTACTTTGAAGTCAGCGTAGAAAAGCGTATCCGCGAAAGCAATAATTACATGATCTTTCAGATGCTCTTCAGCACAGAGTATTGCATGAGCAGTGCCAAGAGGAACATCCTGATAATGAATTGAACCCACTGCACCAAGATTTTCTGCGATAGTTAAGAGGTTCATCTCTACTTCCCTTCCAAAATCGCCTACTATAAATGCGATATGCTCAATCTTATCGTCGCACATTTCGGAAAGGTACTCAACGAGTCGCTGCACAATAGGCTTTCCGGCAATGGAAATTAAAGGCTTGGGAGTGGTAAGCGTATGAGGCCGCATTCTCTTGCCTAAGCCTGCCATTGGAACAATTACTCTCATGTTATTATCTACTTCGTTGAAACCTAAACTGATTAAAAATGGAAAAATAATGACGTAACTAATTATTGACCGTTACTAAGACTTAACACTCTGAACCCCATAATAAAAATCAAGATTTAGTAATAAGTGTTATAATTTGATGAAGATTGAATATGTCTAAAGGAGAGGGTATGTTTTAGTTCATGCCAGTATGGCCAAAGCCACCTGAACCACGGTCGGTGACATTTAATTCTATAGCTCTTTCCCATGCAACACGCTCATATCTTGAGATAACCATCTGGGCAATTCGTTCGCCATCGTCTATCCGCTGAAGGCAATCTGATAAGTTAACGAGGATGATTTTTATCTCTCCCCGGTAGTCTGAATCAATCGTTCCGGGTGCATTCAAAATGGACAAGCCCTTTTTTGCTGCGAGTCCGCTCCGTGGCCGAATCTGAGCTTCATAACCCTCTGGCAACTCAATGTAAAGGCCTGTAGAGATCAGTTTTCTTTCAAGTGAATTTAGTGATATGGGTTCATTCAGCCAGGCACGAATATCTACTCCCGAGGCGCCGTTTGTTTCATATGCAGGCAGCGGATGAGGCGAATTATTGATGACTTTAATAATCATGGCGGGCAAAGTTAACCATGATTTTCGCGTTAGGAAAAGTTTCAGATACTTTAATCAAATCTTAGAAATTATTTTAAAGTCTTTATTCTTCCGCTTTCAAATAAATAAACAATTGATATAAAAGCTCCAAGTAGTAAAATGGCTACCAGGTAATTTAAATATAACAAGGAAAGAGGAATCATTTGCCCAACCTGAGCACTTATAAAATAGAGGCCGCAAGCCAATAACACATAAACTACGAAGCGCTTAATATCATATGGAACAGGATAAAATTTCTGGCCTAACAGATAAGAAACCACCATCATAAAACCATAACAGATAAATGTAACCCATGAAGAACCATAGTAGCCATACAACGGAATCCATATCCAGTTTAATGTTATAGTTATTAGTAAACCTGCAAAAGCTATCAGAGAGCCGGCAAAATTCCTATTTGTGAGCTTGTACCAGATAGTGAGGTTATAGTAAACACCCAGAAAAAAGTTCGCCATGAGAAGAATAGGAACTACACGCACACCATCAAAGTATTCAGCACTCATAAAAATCCGTTTAAAGAAATCCATGAACAGGGTAACGAGCAAGAAGATGAAGCAGCAAAAGATCACAAAAAAATTCATCGTTCGCGCGTAGGTAAGCTGTGGATTTAATTTTTTTGATTCTCCGAAGAAGAAAGGCTCGGCAGCCATTCGGTAAGCCTGTACGAACAAGGTCATTAATAGTGACATCTTATAGCAGGCTCCGAACACACCCA
>JACCZZ010000015.1 GCA_013695715.1 Chitinophagales bacterium
ATAAACTAAAAAATTGCTCTTAATCCAAGATTAAATGACTGCCCTAGGCCGCTGTCATTTCCTCTTACGAATTTACTATAAAGCGTTTCTATATTTAGCGTTTTGGACAATTGATATTTTACACCCAACCCAATTGCGCTATAGTTTTGCGAAAATTTATTACTAATTTCTATTAGCTGGGCATGCTGTACAAAGACCAATGCAGTAAATTTTGAACTTGGAAAATAACTAAAAAACACACCAGGTGCTAGCTCTATACTATTGTTTGCAAACCCACCATTTGCATTAAAAGTACCATCCTCGTTTTTACTCTTTTGTCCAAAAAAAAGCCTTGTCCCCAGTTCAGAAAAAATTTGAAACTTATTTCCTTTAAAGCTATAGTCATAAAAGAAACGATTTTGCCATATCACACTTTTATTGGCCAGGTAACCATTTTGATTTGACTCTTTACTTAAGACAGGAATAAAGACTGAACTCTGTATGGAAAATATTGGTACAGAATTAAATGGCGTAATTTTTAATGATGGTGCAATATGCGATAAGCCTACCCGTGATTTTCCTGTTTCATTTTTAAAAGAAAATACACTTGTAGGCGATTTGCCTGCAAACGAGTTAGAACGAAATTCGACTACTACTCCTGCATTAAATTTCTTATTTTTAGAAACTCCAGTAAAAACTTCCAGCGAAGTTGTAAAAAAATTAGACCGCGGAACTGATGCTGTTGTACCACTACCTTCAGCTCTTGTTTGTGTATATAAGTTATTGAACCATTTAATATCTACTTTTCCTTTCTCCAATAATTTGGATGGAGTATAGCTTTGAATATTAGATTTTTCTTGGGCAGTACACAGTACGGATGTAACTGTTATTGCTAATATAAATAGGAATGTTTTCTTCATATATATTTTTTTGAAATTAATAGTTCATTTATCATCTGTTACGCTAAGGTGTTAAGCGGTTTAAATATTATATTTACTGTTCAAAATTTAAAGATGCGGCTAGTCATTTTATTGTTATTTCTCTCTATGACTGTTGTTGCACAACAAAAGAAAATTAAAGAAATTGAAATTGTAAACGCTAAGAAAATGAATGAGCAGTTTATGATTAAAATCATCAAAACTAAAGTAGGCGATTTGCTAAATACTTTCACATCTGAATCAGATTGATGCGCAAATGAAGGGCGCTCTGGATGATCTGAAAGCATTCATGAAAGCTGGTGATGCGGAAGATAAATGGTAAAGAATTAAAAGCCCTGCAATCCCCTGCTGATACACTTAAAAGAAAACAACCCGATCTGGTATTAATGCATTACACTACAAATATATTTCACCATTTATCAAAATCCATGTGATTATTTTTAGGCGGCTTGTATTTCGTTCCTGATAGATAGCCTCCTTTCCTGATTCGTGCCTTTTGGAGTAGTTGCCGTCTGTGGTTGTTTTGCACCATGTGTTCCTTTGACATTGGTTCATGCTCCGGCTTAGGCTTCTTGGCTTCAATCTCTGCTTTCAGCTTTAGTGCTAATTCCTTCTTCTCCTTTTTGGTCATAATACAATCTATTTTCAGGGTTGTATTATAACCTTTTTAATGGTTTTTTGTATTTTTTATGTCGTGAAATCATCACTTTTAGTGTCTACTTCCAAATCAAATTCTTTGAAGCTTCCTGTTACAATGGTAATCATCAGATGCTTTACTTTAAAAAGTATTTCGCTGTGTGCCAGATCTATCTTCCATTAAATTGTTGCCATTGTTATTGTTTTGGGTTTTGAAATATGAATGCTATGGTATTTATAACCTTTTGCTTTAGTACCTGATTAAAAGGCTTTCTTTGTAGTCTAATTCGATTACTAAATAATTGTTGCTGATGGTCTATTGTTGTTTGCCGAGCGTTTCGTTTCGCAGCATCAATACTTTTCTGTCCTTAAGTTTACAAAAGTAGCCATGAAAAGCGGTTTTGTGTGCTGTGTAATCGACTATGGAGTGAAAACCTGATAAATGCTTAGAATACAATCGGCAAAACTGATTGTATTATGACCAAAAAAGAATAGAAAGAATTAGCCCTAAAGCTGACATAGACGCTAAGAAACCAAAGACGTTACCTGATTCCATGTCAAAGAAGCACATGGAACAAATAACCACCGGCGGCAATTACTTCAAAGGCACGCAGTAGGAAAGGAGGCTATCTCTCTGGAACGAAATACAAGTCCCCTAAAAACAAAACTACTTTTTGTGGTACAAAATCATCATGCATGATATTGATTGCTGCATCATGCCGATCAAAGAG
>JACCZZ010000036.1 GCA_013695715.1 Chitinophagales bacterium
AACAACCGCATCTCTTTTTCTTATGTGTTCGGTTCAGAGGAATATCCTGAATATGTTGGCTCACGTTTTAATGATGTATTTGGCTTTATTTTAAATGGAGAGAAGATGAATAATAAAAACCTCGCAGTAATTCCAAAAACGGTTCTCCCCGTTACAATTAATACAATAAATGACAATGACAATAAGGGTTTTTACATAGACAATGATTACTTTAAGAAGGTAGAGCTGAAGAAAAACCTTCCGGGACAGAAAAAAAAACCAAAGCCAAACTATACTCTTAGTGATCGCTATGAGATAAACAAGAAGAAGCTAAAAAAGCTTAATCAGAATCTCGTGAATTCCCTGCAATATGATGGACTTACTACGGTGCTGACAGCTTCTGCATATGTAACACCTTTTAAGAAATATCATATGAAAATTGCTATTGGCGATGTTGGTGATCCACAATATGATTCCGGTGTATTCCTTGAACAGGGCTCGTTCAGCAGCAAGAAAGATCCAACTCAAACAAAGTTTAAAGACTATGCTGACATAAGCTCAAGTGTAAATTTTGACAGCATCTTTGGGTTGAAATCTGTAATCTCACAGGCAACAAAAGATTCCCTTGCAAAAGAAGAAGCGGAATATGAAAGGTTCACGGTTACCAATATCAATTTTGAAACGGACTCTTATCTTATCCCAGATACATCCAAAGATGAGTTGTTGCAATTATCTAACTATCTTAAAAACCACCCGAATTTTCAATGTCAGCTTTTTGGTTATACTGATAACAGGGGATCAAAAAAATATAATCAGCGTCTATCCGAAAATAGGGCAAATGCGGTGATGGGCTTTGTGTTGGATCAAGGTGTTTCGCCAAAAAAAATAGGTATTGCAGGCTATAATTATGAAAACCCTATTGCTGACAATAGTGAAGAACGTGGCCGTGCACTGAATCGCCGTGTAGAGATCATACTGGTTGAGGAATAATAGAAATAAGTCAATTGTTTGCACTGCTTACACGAGGAACCAGATAGACTTTGTATGACCCAACTCCGAAAATGCTATTTTAGAAATCGTTTTAATTGCTTCAATTTCATTAATTGCATTCTTGCCTTCATCATAACTGTTTTGATGATTTCTGGCTGCAATCCCTGCAAAACAGAACCGATCCTCATCTATGCAAGTAAAGATCTTAAGGCGATAGGCACTTTTAAATCCGGAACACTCTGGGTCTATCAAAATGATTCAACTTTAGTACTCGACAGTATAGTTGTAACCGGATTCCAGGATACACCAGATACGGTAATGGAGTTTTGTCAGGATGATAGTGTTCCACTAAACTATCGTGAAAGCATCTTAACATTTACACATAGTTTCCTATTTGATGAAGATTATATATTGACGGTGAAAGTCGGAGCACCTGTTTTGCTTTCGAAAGATAACTTATCTGCTGATACTATTTTCATAGATGCTCCATGTGCAGACAGTTCTTATTGTAATGTTATTGATACATTTCAGCTTAATGGAAATGCATTCCTTCAGGTATATGAGAGAATAGATTCATCATCTTCATTAGAGAACGGCAGGCTCACACATTTTTATTCAGCACCTAACTATGGAATTATTAAAAAACAAATATATAATGCTGATAGCACTATAGAATCATGGAGCCTGGTCTACAACAAAATCTTACAATAAATAATTATTATAACACTTGATACTCTTAGTGTCTGAAGTGCCTGAGCCCTGTAAACACCATTGAAATGCCGTACTCATTACATCGGTCAATAGAATCCTGATCGCGCACCGATCCTCCTGGCTGAATAATAGCAACTATCCCTTCTTCATGGGCAATCTCCACACAATCACTGAATGGAAAAAATGCATCTGAGGCAAGCACTGCTCCATTTAAAGTAAACCCTGCCGCTTTTGCTTTTATAATCGCCTGCTTCAATGCATCAACGCGTGATGTTTGTCCGCAACCCATTCCGATCAACTGCTGGTCTTTTGACAATACAATAGCGTTTGACTTTAAATGCTTCACGCATTTCTCCGCAAACAACAAGTCAGTTGTTTGTGTTGCAGACGGAGAAATGTTAGTAATGGCTTTCCATGTTTTTTCAGAAGCAAGCGCCTGATCGCTATCCTGTTCGATGACACCATTCAAAATACCTCTAAAGGTTTTTAGTTTTTTAAAATGCTGCTTTTGCCTGATGATGATCCTGTTCTTTTTCTTTTTCAATAGGGTTAAAGCTTCGTAATCAAAGTCGGGTGCAATAATTACTTCAAAAAATATTTCGTTCGTCTTCTGTGCGGCTGCTTCAGTAACGGTTCTGTTGAAGATGATGACCCCACCAAAAGCGGAAACAGGGTCTCCTGCAAGAGCTTTCTCCCAAACTTCAGCCACATCTGATCCCTCTGCTACACCACATGCATTCGTATGCTTGATGATTGCGCATGCGACATCTTCAAATTCAGCAATAAGTTCGACGGCTGCGTCAATGTCTGCTAAGTTGTTGTACGAGATTTCCTTCCCATGCAACTGTTCAAAGAGCTCGGTGAAATCACCAAAGAAAATGCCCCGCTGATGCGGGTTTTCTCCATATCTTAAAGGGTTGCTTTTAAGAATACTTTTCTTGAACGCAAGAATTTTATTCTTGTCATTATAATAGTTAAAAATGGCAGTATCGTATTGGGAAGAAATGTTGAATGCTTGCGCTGCAAATAGCTGGCGATCTGCTCTGGTAGTGGTTCCTTTTTTTTCATGGAGAAGATTTAACAAATCTTCATATTGATCCAGCACTGAGCAGACCAATACACGATCAAAATTTTTAGCTGCAGCCCTGATGAGAGAGATGCCGCCAATGTCAATCTTTTCAATTATCTCCGATTCATCATTGCTGGTAACAAGAGTTTTTTCGAATGGATATAAATCCACTATCACAAGATTTATTGATGGAATGTCATGTACTTTCATCTCATTTAAATCCATGGTAACTGCCGTTCGTGCCAGGATGCCACCGAAGATTTTTGGATGTAATGTTTTCACACGTCCACCAAGGATCTCAGGAAATCCGGTAAG
>JACCZZ010000055.1 GCA_013695715.1 Chitinophagales bacterium
ACTTTCGACCTTAGTTGTCGCCGGTGATGATTGGCTAATTGTTGAAGAGTTTTCAAGACATCGTCTACAACAACGATTTTTTCATTATCCGGAAATTGAATTTCATCTGCGATCACCAGAGCTGCACCATGTGAGAGCGCCTCCACAGCAAATAAATTCCCATTGAAATTTTCTCCCTTCAGAGCAAAAAACAAATTTCCCATTTCAATTCTCCGGGTATCTGTAGATATGCCTGAAGAATGAATGAAATGGTTGTACAACTCTTCAATCTGCATGCTTCAAAAATAATTGAAGCATTACAATCCCATAAAAAAAGAGGCTGCCCGTTGAAAGGCCAGCCTCTTACTTGAAATGAAAACCCAATTTTAACGAATCACTACAAACTGCTTGCGCATAGCTTCTCCTCCATCTAATATTTCAACGAAATAAACCCCTTTATCGAAAGAGCTGACATTAAGGTTAAAAGTATTTTCTCCTTCCACGGCAAGTATAGAAGCATCATACATTCGCTGGCCAAGGAGATTGAATACGTTCAAATGCACATCACCTTTTTCCTGACCTGAAAACTTAATGGTCATATTATCCATTACCGGGTTAGGAAACACAAACAATCCAGCTTGATCAGTCTGAACAATAGGCTCTAAGTCTTCAGCAAAGCGGAATGCCGAACTGCTTGTATAGACATTCAGCTTATAACACTGTGTTGTGCTGTTTGCTCCCTGGTATCCATAAATCTGAATTTTGTAAGTACCAATCGTAGATGTATTATAAATAATTGTCTCACTGGTTGTGCCACCATTCTGAGATGTTTTCACATTGGTACCACTCGGACTATACAGCTTGATGTCATAGTCACCTGGCAGATTAGTTAAAGTGATTTTAATATTCTTCAATGTGCTGGTATTGCTGAAGGAGTACCAATCCTGGTCTGTTGTGGTACTTATTTTAGAGTAAATATCAGCCCCTACCGGAGCTGCGGTCGGAGTGGCACTGCTATTATTTCCAGGCTCATTAGTTTCTGCGCAAGTAGGCGCTGCGCCGGCCTGGATGTTAAGGGTGTAATCTTCCACTTCACCATAATCAAAGGTTCCGCAGGAGGGTGGCGCACTGTTGTAATGCATGCTTATGCGCATCCGGGTGCTGCCGATAGAAGCGGTTGTCGGCACTGCGATTGTGCCGGTAAGATTGCCTGTGCTTGATGAGCTTGTGGTAAAGGCTGCTTCACCTGCATCTGCAAAATCTCCGTCCTTGTTCCAGTCAATATATGCTTTCCAATGTTCAGTATATGTACCTCCGCTTATGCCTGCACTCACAGTAAGTGTATAGCTTGATCCGGTTGATACCGTTGTACTCAAAGCCGTTCCATTGTAATAACCACCTGCATCAGCACCTGATGTTCTGCTGATGGTTCCAAAGGCTACATAATCTATCCATTCATAGGAATTGTTGGTTCCGTTAGAGGCGCAATAGGTTACCCCTCCACCGACTGCAGAAGTAGTGAATGTAGCAGAAGCAGAATAAGCTGAGCTTCCACCAGAACATACGGCTTGTACCTGAAATTCATAAGAGGTGCTTGCCGTAAGCGCTGAAATAGCTTTTGAAGTTGTTGTAGAGGTAGTAGTTGACCAAGTAGTTGTTCCTGTGGGGCGATACTGAACATTGTAGCTTGTAGCACCGGAAGCAGAGCTCCAGTTTAAGGTTGCTGATGAACTGGTAATGGAAGAGGCATTAAGACCCGATGGAGTTCCGCATGTTGTAGAGGGTGGAGTGCAGCCAAGAGAACTTAAAAGAGACGCTCTAGCTCCACCTGTACCAAAGAGTGCTTGCGCCCGTGATTTCTGCCCCAGGGTAAACATATTCATGCAGTTGTCATTGGTGTAATCCATATAATTCATGAACATTACTCCCGGAGAACTTGCAGTGCATCCATCAGTTTTAGGATAAGCAGGGCAGCCGGAGCTCGCCCCACCCTGGTTGGGTGTATCTGTAACCTGGTCTGACCCGGTACAACCTGTTCCATCATCACCCCAGATATGATAAAGGTTAACCCAGTGGCCCACTTCATGGGTCAAGGTCCTTCCAAGATGGTAAGGAGTCGCCGTACCTGGCTGTGAGATGCTTCCTATGGAAGAGTATAGCACTACCACACCATCAGTGGCAGCCGACCCCCCGGGAAATTGTGCATATCCTAACAGGCCGCCTCCAAGATTACATGACCAGATGTTCAGGTATGAACCAGCTGCCCAGGGGTCACTGCCACCGGTGCTGTTCCGTTTCATGTCATCATTGTCAGAGAACGAGGTTTTCGTGGTTGATTTATGGATGATGCCATTAGTAGCATTCCCGTTAGGATCTCTTTGAGCAAGGCAGAATTGTACCTCTGTATTTGCAGCAGTAGATTGCCATGCAGAGGGTGTATTTCCGGCATCTGAATTCAGGCGAGCAAAGTCAGCATTTAACTGGCTGATTTGTGCCTGCACTTGTGCATCGGAGATGTTTTGGGCTGTAGTATTGTAAAGCACGTGCACCACTACCGGAATGGTAACTACTGCTCTAACTTCTTCAGGATGTGCGGCAAGGTAAGACTGAGTGTATGTCTCAATATCATTCATTCGCTGTGAAAGAATGGGATCTGATTGCTTGAGCCATTCGAGGTGTTCCATTGTTCCACAATTCCTTTGTGCGAAGGAGATGGAAGCCAGCAGGAGAATAGATAATGTGGTAAGGAAAAGTTTTTTCATGAAAGGGGGTTAGGGTTAAGAGTGAGTAAATAAGTTTTAACCAAATCTACAGGAGATAATTTAATTAAGACTTCAAGAATTAATTGGCGGAATGCGAGCCTTAAAAAAAACAAAACCAGCGAAGTTTTTTCTAAGTGGTTTTGGGTAAATAAGCCATTACGAAGCACTTAACATAAAGTTTCACGATAGAATCATAATCCTTTCACACAAGAAAGGGTACTCTATAATATCCTTCGGAGTTTCAAAAAAGTTTAACTTTATAAAATGAAAATATTTTTCTCCATTTGTATCTCGTTTTCCTTTATTACTGTATTTGGACAATCCTTTCTTCCATTTCATAAAGAAAGACCTGCTTATTACCAGTTTGCAGACAGCTATGATATCTTTTATAAGCAGGCGGCAATATCAATCGACTCTTTTCAAATTTCAGGAACAGATACACTCTTTTATCATTATCCGCTTATTGATGTTGAAAATGGAGTTTGTTATCTGAAGGCACATGATACATCTTTTGTTGGCTTACAAAGCATCCGAACTGCAAACAGCTATGATCATTTCTTCAATCGCAATGGTGATACTATTTTGTTAAAGAATAATGCAGTGTTAAATGAAAGCTGGGAGTTGTTTCATTTTAATGGAAACAAAATTATTGCAACAGTTGAATCAATGGCTTTGGAAGCTATCTTAGGAACAGATGACAGCGTGAAAGTAATTAGCCTTCAAGCAGAGGACAATGCGGGAAATAATATACCTCATATCTTCAACAATAAGATATTTAAGATCGGGAAATCATCAGGACTTGTAAGCGGCTATTCGCTCTTTCATTTTCCGATTGACACCATTGCCTTTTCCCTTGTTGGGCTTGAAAATCCATCTCAGGGCTTGAATGCCGCTGATCTTACTGCTGAAAAAATCTTTGACTTTAATATCGGCGACAGATTTGATTTTATAGGCGGAGCAAATACAGAACCATCGTATCACGCTTTGAGTCACGAAACATTTAAGGTTTTGGGGAAAGAAGTTTTGGGAAATGGAGATTCTTTGGTTTACACTTTTGATTATAAGAGATTAAGTCAGTTTTGGAACCAAAATGATTATTCAGAAACTTCATTTGTTGGTGTTATTTCTGATGTCTATGTGCTTTCTGAGTATGACTTTTTGGAAAAAAGGCCATTTGAATTTTATTTTACTAACTATGGGAATGGAGGAGGATATCTGTATTTGGGAAATAGTTATTATGAAGAGGGAGCTACTGTAAAAATCGCCGATGAATATTCATTATTTCCTCAGAGTGACGATTGCCTTGGCTATTCAACTGCAGATGCACCACCTATCGAGAAATATGCCGAAGGACTTGGAAAAGTATATTCTTATGGAGGTGATAACAGCTTAAATAATTATGACACTCTTGTTT
>JACCZZ010000148.1 GCA_013695715.1 Chitinophagales bacterium
ACTGAGACACTGAAAGAGAATGATATAATTCTTGTAAAGCCAGGTGAAAAAGTGGCTGCTGATGGAATAATATTAGAGGGTGAAAGTTATCTGAATGAATCTATGTTGACCGGTGAATCAAAGCCGGTTCAAAAAATAAAAGGAGATAAGGTAATTGCCGGTGCTATCAATGGCAATGGCTCTATAAAAGTTACTGTTTCGCATGCTGCAAAAGATTCTTATCTCTCACAGGTAATAAAGCTGGTGGATAATGCACAAAAATCAAAATCCAAAACCCAGCTGCTTGCAGACACTGCTGCAAAGTGGTTAACTGTAATTGCAATAGTTGCAGGTGTTGCTACTTTTCTATATTGGTATTTTACAGGTCAGCCATTGGCATTTGCGATGGAAAGAATGGTAACAGTAATTGTTATCTGTTGCCCTCATGCTTTAGGATTAGCAGTGCCTTTGGTGGTTGCAAAATCAACAGCATTATCTGCGAAAAACGGGTTGCTGATCAAGAACAGAACAGCATTTGAAAATGCAAGAAAGATTACCACCATCGTATTTGATAAAACAGGTACATTAACCGTAGGAAAATTTGAAGTATCTAAAATTGTTTCATTGCAAAAAGATTTAACCGAAAATGAAATCATCCGTTTGGCATCTGCTTTAGAGCAAAAATCAGAGCACCCCATTGCAACAGGCATCCTTCAAAAAGTAAAAGACTTATCAATCACAATTCCGGCAACGGAAAATTTTAATGCCATTACGGGTAAAGGTGTTGAAGCCACAGTAGAAGGTAAAAAGATACTGGTTGTTAGTCCCGGCTATTTAAAAGAAAATGATATTACTCTTCCCGATGGCTTCACAGGCAATGATACGGAAACGGTTGTGTTTGTAATCATCAATAATCAGTTGGCAGGATACATTGGATTATCTGATGAGATACGGCCTGAATCAGCGGACGCAATTAAAATTTTAAAACAAAACAATATCAAATCAATACTACTTACAGGCGATAACAATAACGTTGCAAAAAGCGTAAGTGAAACTTTGGGCATTGATAGCTTTTTTGGTGAAGTATTACCTCATCAAAAATTAGAAAAAATAAAGGAGCTGCAAAGCAAAGGCGAATTTATTGCCATGACAGGTGATGGAGTGAACGATGCACCGGCACTGGCAATCGCAGATGTGGGTATTGCAGTAGGCAGTGGCAGTGATATTGCCGCAGAAACAGCAGGCATTGTTTTGGTAAACAGCAATCCACAAGACGTGGTGAACCTTATTTTATTTGGCAAGGCCACGTATCGGAAGATGATTCAGAATTTGATTTGGGCTACGGGCTATAACATCATTGCATTGCCATTAGCCGCTGGTGTTTTATATTCCCAAGGTATTGTATTGAGTCCTGCTGCGGGTGCCGTTTTAATGACTCTAAGCACAGTAATTGTTGCTATAAATGCAACTATGCTAAAAGTTAAACACTAAATATTGACATAGATAATGCATAAAAAATATACATTATAATACAGTAATGGTACATAGCGGATTTAACTCCGAGGGAATAAGAAATGGCAATATGGCTTTTAATAAGATTCAAAATCTTAAGGTGTAGTAGCCGGCTTCTTTATGCTCGCCATCTCAGGAAGGGTGCTAAATAATTCAATTTTCACTTCATGAACTCTCCCGTCATTTATTAAAGGAATAATGCCATTTTCGTGAATTGTTTCATCTAAAGATATTTTCATTGTTCTTTCAACTTCAGATGCTGACTGACTGAATTGGATATGGTAGTCGGTGTTACCAAATAGGTAATTGATCTCAAAGTCTGTCCAATCTTCAGGGATACAGGGTGTAAACCTTAGCGTATCGGCTTCTTTTTTCAATCCAATGAAAAAATGTATAATGAGTTGATACATCCATCCTGCAGCACCGGTGTACCATGTCCACCCGCCGCGGCCCTTGTGCAGCACTTCAGCATAAACGTCAGCAGCAATTACATAAGGTTCAGTTCTGTAAATAGAAATTTTTTCTTCATTGCTACTCCTGTTTATCGGGTTGATCATCTGCAATAATTCCCAGGTTCTCTTACGGTTACCAATAGCTGCAAAGGCCATTATCAGCCAGATAGCAGCGTGGGTATATTGCCCGCCATTTTCTCTAACCCCCGGCACATATCCTTTTATATAGCCGGGATTCAGATCAGATTTATCAAATGGAGGATTGAACAGTTGTATAAGGCCATCTTCTTTATGCACCAGGTGTTTATCTGCCGAGTTCATGGCTGTGTTAATACGATCAGCATCTCCTGCTTTTGATAATACCGACCAGCTTTGTGCTATGGAATCAATTTTACATTCCTCATTTTCATGTGAGCCAAGCGGTGTGCCGTCATCAAAATAAGCCCGCCGGTACCATTCACCATCCCATGCCTGTTCCCTGATATTAATGCGTAATTTTTCTGCTTCATCTTTGCATTTTTTTGCAAATGCTTCATCATTCTTCAGCGATGCTATTTCCACAAACTTTATTAAAATATCATAAAGGAAAAATGCCAGCCATACGCTTTCTCCTCTTCCAAGGTTGCCTACTTTATCCATACCATCGTTCCAATCTCCTGAACCAATAAATGGTAAACCATGAACACCAAATTGTAATCCATGTTCAATTGATTTTACGCAATGTTCATATAAACCTGCTGATGCATCTGACCTAATAGGCAGGTCATAATATGAATCTTCACCGGCCACTAATTGCCGGCCTTCCAGGAAATGTATTTGTTCATCCAATATAGCTTTATCCCCTGTGGCCGTAATATATCCGCATGTTACAAAAGGCAGCCATAAATAATCATCTGAACAGGTTGTACGTACACCTCTACCTGTAGGTGGATGCCACCAATGCTGAACGTCTCCCTCTTTAAATTGCCTTGATGCACATAAAAGAATGTGTGATCTTACCAGCGTTGGTTGGGAGTGCATTAATGACAGCACATCCTGCAATTGGTCTCTGAATCCAATCGCTCCCCCTGATTGATAAAATCCGCTTCTTGCCCAAATACGACTGGCCAGTGTTTGATAATTTAACCATCCATTGGCGAGCATATTCAATGCCTTATCGGGTGTTTTTATTTGTATTACTCCCAAAGTTTTTTCCCAATATTGATGAACTTTCTGAAGTGCCCTTTGTGCCGTTTCCAGTCCTTCGCTTGCTTGGATAATATCTATAGCATGCTGCATATTTTTACCCGCACCGATGCGAAAGATAAGTTCATGTTCTTCTTCTTCGACTAAATCAAAAGCAACCTGTATCACAGCACAGGGGTCTAATGCAGCGCCTGTTTTACCGGAAAACCTTGCCCTGTTCAATCCATCAGGGTTATTCATTGTTCCGTTGCGTCCCAAAAATTCAGTCCTGTCAGTGGTTATTGTTTTATTATTTCCGGCAGCATCAAAAAAGGCCACCCTGTTTGTAAACTCTGAGCTGTACGCATTCCTTGCCAGGATAGCGCCACTGGTTTGATCCAGTTCGGTTATAGTATGCTTTAAATATTTTGCACGAAGGTCCCCTAATACCCATTCTACATAACCGGTAGCTGAAATCCGGCGTAGCCTGCCGGAATGATTACGGAGTTTTATAACTATATATTTTACGGGTGCTTCAATGTCGGTAAATATGGTCATCTCCGAGTAAACCCCGTCTTCAATGTGTTCAAATACACTATAACCAAACCCGTGACGGGTTATATAAGGCGAACTTCCCCGGCATGGTAGTGGTGCCGGCGACCAGAATTTGCCACTTTCTTCATCCTTTAAATAAAATGCTTCTCCTCTAAGATCCGCGACAGGATCATTATTCCAGGGAGTTAAGCGAATCTCATGCGCATTCTCTACCCACGTGTATGATTGGCCGCTTTCAGTAATGATGCTTCCGAAACCAGGATTCGCCAACACATTTATCCAGGGGGCAGGTGTTTTATTATCAGGGGTTGTTGTAATAACATATTCTTTTCCATCTTTTGTGTATCCCCCGAAACCATTAAAATATTGCAGATCATTTCTCAGTTCAACTGAGGTATATATAAAAGGATAAATTTTGGTAGCACTGAAATGAGGTATAGCCGTTTTAATTTTAGTGCGTCTGTTTATCTGTTCTTCCAGGGTGCCGTACTTATCCGAGATTAGAACATGTGCAACAGACTCAAACAATATTCTCTCTTCATTGGATATCTGCTCCGCAGAAATTATAAAAATTCCGCCTGGCTTTTCTTTCAAGTCACCACCCATTCCCGGGGTAATAAGGCTTTGAATCTGGTTATGTAATTCCTGTCTGTAACCACCATGATCATCATTTAATATCACAAGGTCTACGATCAATCCTTTCAGACGCCAGTAAAGATGTGCCTGTACCATTTGTTTTACAAGGTCAATGTTTACAGCATCTTCAATTTGGACCAATACGATCGGGATATCCCCTGATATAGAATAGCGCCACAAGCCTGATTGACCTCTTCGGTTCTTAATAATAACTCCTGTGTCTGCTCTGAATAATTGATTGGAGTAAATAATAGAGCCCGCCAGGCGTGAATACAATTGTGCATCTGATTCAACTGCATTGATCTGTCTCAAAATTACCTGGCTGTGTGTCCAAGCCAGTTCCAGAACCCGATTAAATAGATGACGTTCTTGATATTTATCTATAAGATCATTGCATATTTCTTTGGTTTCTGCCATTCCTGAAATGATATCTACCGTTACCGTTTCATTTCCTTCTAAAAAAATCCTGTATTGTATTGATACTATAGGATCCAGAACAGATCCACTATTGCCGCCTAACGGTTCCTTACGCTTCATTACCTGCGGTTGGCTAATGCTATTGCCTCTCCCAATAAATTGATCGCGGTCTGTTTCGTAAGAGATATTTGCTATTTCTGCATCATGTACTTTCATTAGGTGAAACATCCATGATGTTTTTTCTTCCACAGATCTCGGCCTGCGGGTACATACAATTGCATGACGCTGTTCATTTATCTCTGTTTGTACAAATAAATTACTAAACATAGGGTGCGCTTCATCAGCTGCGGGGATTGCCAGCACCACTTCTGCATAACTGGTTATTTCGAGCATCCTTTTTTTTCGGGAGCGGTTGGTGATATGTACCCTTCTTAATTCAATATCATCCTCTGGTGACACCACAATTTCCGTATGTGTTTCCAGTGAAAAATCCCGGCGACGAAACTCAGCTCTCCCCTCTGAAAATACTGCCTCATAATTCTCTCCCTGTTGCAAGGTTGGCTGGAAGGCAGATGACCAGCAAAGATTATTCTCCATATCACGTATATAACAAAAGCTTCCCCAGTTGTCGCATGTGATGTCTTCACGCCAACGTGTAACTGCCAAATTTTTCCAGCGGCTATATCCACCTCCAGCATTGGTAACCATTACGTGGTATCTGCCATTAGACAGTAACTGAACTTCCGGAACTATGGTATTGGGGGTATTGATAATCCGGATGGGCAGGTTGCTTCCGGAAACAACGGCGGTGTCTCCTGTATGAACACTCGGTGAGTAAAACGTAGTAACCCTAGGTA
>JACCZZ010000068.1 GCA_013695715.1 Chitinophagales bacterium
AGAGGAGGTTCTGGAGGTAGTTTATAAAGATAAAAATATCGCTGACGTGCTTGATATGAGTGTTGACGAAGCCGTAGAGTTTTTTTGGGATGAAGAGGAGCTTGTTCAGCGATTGCAACCTCTGGCAGATGTGGGGCTTGGCTATGTGAAGCTCGGACAGTCATCAAGCACCCTGAGCGGAGGGGAAGCTCAAAGGGTAAAGCTTGCTTCTTTTCTCGGAAAGGGCAATTCTCAGAAATCAGTACTCTTCATCTTTGATGAACCCACTACCGGGTTACATTTTCATGATATAAATAAATTGCTTCGATCCTTTGACATGCTGATCGAAAATGGTCATTCAGTGATCATCATCGAGCATAATGTGGAAGTGATTAAATGTGCAGATCATGTGATTGACCTCGGACCTGTTGGCGGAAACAAGGGAGGTTATCTCTTATATCAGGGAACACCCGAAGGTTTAATAAAGATTGAAGAATCTTATACGGGGGAATTTCTTAAAAAGAAGCTTTGAGGAGAATTGAAAGATATACTCAGTCCTACGCTGATATACGAGGGCTTATTTTTGGGAGCAACTGCGAATAAATCATATTTACAAAGATGTGATTTAGTTTATGCAATAGTTTTGCATTAATTACTTTTAAGAACCTTAATAAAAAGCTCATGATCTTTATTGATGATATATTGAAGTTAAGTGCTGCCGAAAAGATTCTATTAATAGAAAAAGTGTGGGATAGCATCAATCCTAATGAAATCACTATTCCTGAAGATCATATAGCAGAAACCAGAAGGCGAATAGACGCACTTCGAAAAGGAGAGGTTTCTTTATCAAGTTGGGAAGAAGTTCGGAAAAGAATTTATTCTTCTCAATGACGAGGCGGCAATCTTTTAATCTTAATTTATCAACTTCCGCAGCACTTTCAGATTCTTCTCATCGCCATCTTCTTCCTTTGGCGTTTCCAGCACTTTAGGGATGTGAGGAAAATGGTTCATAATATACCTGAATGGAATCAATCCCAGCTTTCCCTTACCAATATTTTCATGACGATCGAGGCGGCTGCCCAACTCACCTTTGCTGTCGTTGATATGAAAGGCTTTCAGATGTTTCAGTCCACAGATTTTATCAAAGGAATTTAAAGTTTTTTCAACTCCTTTTTCAGTGCGTATATCATATCCTGCTACAAAAGCATGGCAGGTATCAAAACAGAATCCGATGCGTTTGCTTTCAACTTCCTCATAGATATATCGTAAATTTTCAAAAGTTCCACCTACGCTGGAGCCTTGGCCTGCTGTATTTTCCAAAGCAATCACTACTTTGCTTTTATGAGTGTTTTTAATAACCTCTCTTAAGCCTGAGGTTATCCTTCTGATCGCATGGTCTTTTGATTGATCGCCGGCAGCGCCCGGATGAAGAACGCAAAAAGATAAGCCGAGCATATTGCATCGCTCTACTTCTTCTGTAAGTCCTTTAATTGATAGTTGCTGAAGGGCTTCATTTGCCGAGGCAAGATTTAACAGGTAAGAGCAATGTGAAAACGCTACCTTTATATTCGATTTTTTAAAGGCGGCAGAAAATCTTATCTTCTCCTCATCAGAAATAGGCTTTGCTTTCCACTGTCGCTGATTTCGACTAAATATTTGCAAGGTATTTATCCTCTTTAGTCTGGCTTCCTCGAAAGCATTTTCAAGACCTCCTGCAACAGAGCAATGAACGCCTAAAAGCATGTCTTTCTTCATAACAACCGAAAGCTGATTTTGTATCCTTTGATATTATCGCAGATTGCTGTGACACAATAATAAAGGTCAACAATTTTACTTGCCTGTAAATTTCGCAACGCGCTTTTCTAAAAATGCCGCCGTGCCTTCCTTAAAGTCTTCTGTAGCAATACATTTGGTAAATTCATCAATCTCCAGTTCAAACCCATCTTCCTGCTTGTTGTAATAAGAATTTGCACATGCTATAATCTGATCAATAACCAGTGGGGACTTCGATATTATTTTATTGAGGATGGATTGGCATTTTGGGATCATCTCCTCACGGGAAGTGACATGATTCACCAACCCTAATTGATGTGCGTCATTTGCGTTTACAAAATCCGCAGTAAGCAGCAGTTCAATTCCTTTAGCTCTTCCTATATAGCGTAACAGCCGTTGTGTTCCGCCATATCCCGGAATAAGCCCAAGGTTTATCTCCGGCTGACCAAACATCGCATTTTCACCTGCTATCCGCATGTGACAACACATTGCGAGCTCACAGCCACCACCAAGGGCAAAACCATTTACCGCAGCAATTACAGGCTTTGGAGCTGCTTCAATTTTATTAAAAACCCGATGGCCATTTGCGGACATTTCACGCGCTTGTTCCGGAGTAAATGAAATGAACTCTGTAATATCAGCACCGGCAACGAATGCTTTTGCTCCGGCACCTGTGATAATCACACCTCTGATTTCATCATTGTCGTGAACAAGATCGAAAGCAGCATCAAGTTCATCGATCACACCGCGGTTAAGCGCGTTCAGCTTATCAGGGCGATTGATAGTGATGGTAAAAATTCCGCCTTCAAGACTGGTTAATAGAAATTGAAAATTGATCATGTGAAAAAGAAAAATTTAAAGGAATTAATTGCTTGAGATGCAATGTTAATCAATCACCGGTTTTTTATTATAACTCTTCAAGCAACAACTGCCTTAAGACTAAGGTCTAAGCTTTTATATGAATGTGTCAAAGCGCCAACTGAAATGTAATCAACTCCTGAAGAAGCTACATCACGAACTGTATCAAGATTAATACCTCCTGAGGCTTCTGTTTCCATTCGGCGGTTTATGAGTTTCACTGCTTCAAAAGTATTTTCAATAGAAAAATTATCGAGCATGATGCGCTGAACACCGCCAATTCTCAGAATCTGTTCTGCTTCATCCAATGTTCTTGATTCAACTTCTATTTTTAAGGAAAGGTTATTCTCTCTCAAATATCTTTGCGCAGCGTAAACTGCATTAGCAATTCCACCCGCATAATCAATGTGATTGTCTTTGATCATTATCATATCAAATAAACCAAAACGATGATTTTCTCCACCACCAATTCTAACCGCCCATTTCTCTGCGGCTCTGAATAATGGCGTGGTTTTGCGGGTATCCAGAATCCTAGCATGGTATCCCTCTACCCGTTTTACATAGTGTTGTGTAAGCGTAGCTATACCGCTCATGCGCTGCATACAATTTAAAGCAAGACGCTCACCCATTAAGATGGAGCGAGCATTTCCCTCTAACTCAAAAGCTATTTGACCCTGCTGAACTGCTGATCCATCAGGAAGAAACATTTTGATAATAACATTGGGATCAAGATGACTAAAAATCGTACACGCCAGCTCTACGCCAGCCAGTATTCCATCATCTTTTATAAGTAAGTGAGACTTACCTTTTGCATTTGGTGATATACAAGAAAGGGAGGTATGATCACCCTCCCTTATATCTTCAGCTAATGCCTGTTTTGTAAATTCCTCCCAATACACCTACTTCTTTTTTTCAAATCTCATCTCCTGAATAAGTTGAGTGTTGCCTTTATTCTTAATGTAAAAGTAAACGCGGAATGATTGATTAGTTGACTTAAGAGGTCCAATAGCATATGCAGATCCCTCAGCTTTCCCGCGATGGATTAATTCAAATGACTGAACAGGATTTTTGGCGAAAAAATCTCGTAACACCATTTCCGCCTGTACTTTACTATAAACAGATTCCTTATCTAAGATGGTTATTTCAACATTATTGTCAAAATACTTGGATATCTCCTTTGAATTACCACTTTTAATTGCATTCGCAACATTGTCAAGGATGCTAACCTGGGAAAACCCGGTGAGGGGTAGTAGAAACAGGAGCATCAGTAAAATTCTCCTCATGCCCATCGAACTCATTGATTATGATTTAGTTTTGGATAGTTAAACAAAAATACTGCCAACAGAAGGTTGTTCTCACAGTACCAGTTTAGTATTAAAAAAGGTGAAGTTACCCTCTTTAACTTTTGAAAGATGTTTCCTAAGAAATATCTATTTAAAAGTCTGCGTATCTCTGCTTAAAGATTGTTAAAAATATTATAGACTCGTATTAATAAGAGTAGATCGTATAAACTACACTTTGATTTACAGGTTTGCTAAATCATTTCCAAACAGGTAGGTTTGCGCGCTTTTATGAATAAAAAAGTAATGTTGATTATCATGGATGGATGGGGCCATGGCGCTCATCCGGCAAGTGATGCAATCTACCAGTCAAATACTTTTTTCATCAAAAGTCTCTATTCCCAATATCCGCATTGCGAATTAATTACTTGTGGCGAAGCAGTTGGTCTACCATCCGGACAAATGGGTAATTCTGAGGTTGGCCATATGAATATAGGTGCCGGACGTATAGTTTACCAGGAGCTCATGCGGATCAACAACGTCATTAAAAACAATATGCTTGGCCAAAATGAGGCATTACTGGCAACTCTTAAATATGCAAAGGAAAATAATAGGGCTTTACATTTATTGGGACTTGTATCAGATGGAGGCGTTCACTCGCATATTTCTCATCTAAAAGCTTTGTGTCAGATCGCTCATGATTTTGGTTTGAAGAATATTTTTATTCACGCATTCACTGATGGGCGCGATACCGACCCAAAAAGCGGCTTTGGTTTTTTAAAAGATCTTGAAGCCTTTCTGAATAATCTTGAAATACCGATTGCTTCAGTAATAGGCCGATATTATGCAATGGACCGTGATAACAGGTGGCTGAGGGTAAAGATTGCATATGATTTAATTGTTCATGGATTAGGTAAGCCAAGTAAGGACATGCTTTCGGCAGTACAGCAATCCTATGAGCAAGGAATAACAGATGAGTTTATAAATCCGATAATAAAAGCTGATGAAGAGGGCCGACCTATCACCACAATTCAGGAAGGAGATACGGTTATATGTTTCAACTTCCGCACAGACAGATGCCGGGAAATATCACGGGCGTTGACTCAGCAGGATTTTCCAGAATTCGGCATGAAAAAACTCGGATTATATTATACTACCATGACCATGTATGATCATGCTTTTAAAAACGTTAACTATATTTTCTCGAACGATGACCTGACGCATACTCTTGGGGAAACACTTGAAGATGAAGGACTAACACAGATGAGAATTGCAGAGACAGAAAAGTATCCACATGTAACCTTCTTTTTTAATGGTGGAAGAGAGCAGCCATTCAAAGGTGAAAGCAGATTTATGGTTCCATCGCCTAAAGTGGCTACCTATGATCTTCAGCCCGAAATGAGTGCTATAGAGGTGAAGAATGTGTTAATTGAAAAAACAAAAGCCTTGCAGCCTGATTTCATCTGCGTGAACTTCGCGAACCCTGATATGGTTGGTCATACCGGAGTGATGGAAGCGGTTAAGCGAGCCGTAGAAACGGTGGACAACTGCGTGAAAGAAGTAGTAG
>JACCZZ010000085.1 GCA_013695715.1 Chitinophagales bacterium
TCTGTTTATAAAGATTCTGTTTTTAATAAAGAGCCTTATAAACCTAAGCTTTCCCTATCTAGCATCAGCAATGCCGGCATTGGAATAGGAATGAGCCCCTATGGTGCTGCGTATGGAGGAGCAGTAAGCCTTCTATTCAGCGATATGCTTGATCAGCACCTGGTATATGGCGCCATTTCATCTTCAGGAAATATCCTTGATATTGGTGGAATAGTTGGATATCTCAATCAGAAAAAACGTTACTCATGGGGTCTTTCGCTTTCGCATACGCCTTATGGAGCAGGAAGCTTTGTAAGCTATTTTGAGACACTAACAGTAGATGGTATACCTACAACTATTTATACGCTCGATCAATATATTCAACGGCAGTTTGATGATCAATTAAGCTTGTATGCAAGTTATCCCTTTACCCGTGTGAACAGGGTAGAGGGATCACTAGCCTTCGACGTTGTGAATTACTCTTATCAGCTGGTAAAAGATCAATATCTGCTGGATGGATTTCTTATTAATGAGGAGCGTTTCAAACTTGACGCGCCTCCGGGTTTTCAATATGGTACGGCTACCCTTGCTTTGGTAGGAGACAATTCCAAATTTGGATTCACCTCTCCGTTAGATGGTTATCGTTATCGCTTGCAGGCTGGTGCAACTACTGGTTCATTCAGTTTCGGAACTGCACTGGCAGACTTCAGATACTATAAATATGTGAAGCCTGTTTCCTTTGCCTTCCGCGCCCTGCACTATGGCCGCTATCTAGGTGACGCAGATTCTTCAATACTTTCACCCCTTACTATAGGCAATGATGCCTTTGTGCGCGGCTACAATTTCTATTCATATAATCCGAGCGAAGTTACTTTTGATAATTCAGGAAACAGCATAGAGCTTAATAATCTATTTGGAAGCAAGGTTGGTGTATTTAATTTTGAAGTTCGGTTTCCATTAACTGGCCCGAGGGAGATTGCTCCTATAAAAAGTCTGGCATTGCCTTCTACGATTAGCTTATTTTTTGATGGTGGTGTTGCATGGACTGGCAATGAAATGCCGAAATTAAACTGGACAGACAATCAACTTGAACGCACTCCGGTATTCAGCACAGGATTATCTCTTCGTGTAAATATATTTGGATATCTTATAGCTGAAGGGTTTTATGCCATACCTTTTCAGCGTCCTGAACACGCATCTCTTTCAAAGGGTGTGCTTGGATTGCTGCTCTATCCTGGCTGGTAAATAAGTCGCTTAGAATACTTTAAAGGATCATTTGTAAAATATAATTGCGAAGGGACGCCCTTCTCCTCAGGAGAAGGGATGGGGATGGGGATAAAAAGGGCGGCAAAGTAAATTTAACAATATCCAAAGCTTAGATGTACCTAATTTTGAAGATAAAGTAGCTGATGGTCTTGCACCTTAAAGTTTCATGAAAATCTCTACTCGAATGATAAATTATACGGATCATTCTTTGCTCTAATCCATGCCATTATTGACGAATACCAAATACCGCATAGACTATAAGCTTAGGTTTATAAAAGGGCCTTATACGTTGCACCTATTGCTATTTTTGGTTTTTAGCTTTTTTTCTCCCTCCACTTTTGCACAATCTTTTGATTCACTCTCAATAATTAATCAATCAGCCTCTCCATTTGCAACAGATATAAAAGAAAATCATTTTGATCAATACCTAGAGATTGGAGTGCCTGTTTTAATGATTGGCTATGGCTTTACAGCCCTTGAGGTCTCACCCTTAAAGTCGCTGGATATTTCCATTAGAAACGAGGTGACTGAAGATTATCCTTATTTTAGTACCAGTTTAGATGATTACCTCTTTTTTACCCCTGCTGTTGCAGTGTATGGGTTAAATTTGGCTGGAATTCATGGTACAAATAACTTCAGAGATCGGACCATTGTTTTAGGAATCTCTTTATTAACCGAGAAAGTTATTGTAACAAGCCTCAAGCACCTGTCGCACCAACAAAGACCAGATGGAAGTGATTATCTCTCATTTCCATCTGGTCACACAACAACTGCCTTTGCCACTGCAGAATTTCTTAGAAAGGAGTACAAGGATATCTCACCCTGGATAGGTATTGCCGGATATGCAACTGCTACAGTTACCGGAGCTCTTAGAATATACAACAACAGACATTGGTTTAGCAATGTTGTTGCTAGTGCAGGATTTGGAATTCTTAGCACTGAACTGGCTTATGCTGTTCTTCCCTTTATTCAGAGGAAGGTTTTTTGTAATTCACTATCAAATACATTACTCTTTCCCTTCTACAATAACAGCAGTAAGGGAATTACACTGGTCTATAGTTACTAAATAAAAATTTAGCCTTTCAATTTTGCTTAACAAAAAATATATGAAAACACTGATCTGCTTTTG